>CAMLQP010000009.1 GCA_946482115.1 uncultured Comamonadaceae bacterium | reverse complement strand
GACGGCATCACCGTCAACGCCATCGCGCCCGGCCTCACGCTGGTGGAGGCCACCGAATACGTGCCACAGGCCCGGCACGACTATTACGCGCAGGGCCGCGCCATCGCGCGCGCGCAGATGCCCGAAGACCTCAACGCCACCGCGCTGTTCCTGCTGTCGCGCGGTGCCGGCTACATCACCGGCCAGTTGCTGCCCGTCAACGGCGGCTTTGTCATGAACTGAAGGAGAACGACACCATGAACGCACCCATCAAGACCGACGTGCTCGCGGCCAACGCGCCGAAATTCAACGAGCGCGGCCTGCTCGACGCCAACATTCCACCCGAGGCCGAGATCCAGGCCGGCATGATGCAGAAGGCCGGCCAGACTTTCGAACAGTGGATGGAAAGCCGCGTGGCGCGCCGCGCCAGCCGCCGCTACGACTGGGACGCGCTGAAGTTCCAGGCCGACTACGACCCGACCTACCGCCGCGCCCAGATGCGCTACGTGGGCACCGGCGGCACGGGCGTCAACAGCGACGTCAACACCGTGCCGGCTGGCCACTTCACCTTCTCCACCATGGTGATCCCGGCTGGCAACATCGGCCCCTCGCACATCCACCACGACGTCGAGGAAATCTTCTTCGTGTTGCGCGGCCAGATGAAGGTGATCTGCGAGAAGGACGGCCAGAAGTGGGAAGCCACGCTGGGCGAGCGCGACCTGATCTCCGTGCCCCCGGGCGTGTACCGCGAAGAGCACAACACCGGCGAGGAAGACGCGCTGATGTGCGTGATGCTGGGTTCGCCCAAGCCCATCACGCCGGTCTACCCGCCCGACTCGCCCCTGTCTAAGATCAAGCGCTGAAGACATGACACCCGGCCAGGCCCTCGCGGCCTTCCCGCTGCAGCGCACCGCCACCCGCGGCGGCGCCATCGCCTGGCGCACCGCCGGCGACGGCGAGCGCGTGAGCCATGTGCTGCTGCACGGCATCGGCTCGTCGTCGGGCAACTGGGTGCGCCAGCTGCAGGCTGCCGCGCACACGCCCGGCGCGCGCGTGCTGGCCTGGGAAGCGCCGGGCTACGGCGACAGCACCCCGCTGTCGCCCGAGGTGCCGACCGCCGCCGACTACGCCGAGCGCCTGTGGGCCTGGCTGGACGCGCTGGACGTGCACCACCCGGTCGCGCTGGTGGGCCACTCGCTGGGCGCGCTGATGGCGGGCGCGGCCACGCGCCTGCAGCCCGAACGCGTCGCGCGGCTCGTGCTGCTGTCGCCCGCCCGTGGCTATGGCGCCGCGAGCACCGAGGAGCGCGAGGAAAAGCTGCGCTCACGCCTGGGCAATCTGGAGCGGCTGGGCCCGGCGGGCATGGCCGCCGCCCGCGCCGCCGCCATGCTGTCGCCCGGCGCGCCGGCCGAGCAGGTGGATTTCATGCGCGACAGCATGGCCCAGATCATCCCCTCCGGCTACGCGCAGGCCGCGCGCATGCTCTCGGGTGGCGATCTGTGCGCCGAGCTGGCCACCGTGCGCTGCCCCGTGGCCGTGGCCAGCGGCAGCCTTGACACCATCACCACGCCCGCCGCCTGCCAGGCCGTGGCGGATGCCGCCGGCGTGCCCTGGCAGGACCTGGGCGCGGTCGGCCACGCCTGCCCGTTGCAAGCTCCCGCCACCATCAACAGACTGGTCGGCCTGGCCGTCCGGGAGGAGGAGACCCCGTCATGAACACCGAAAACATGGATGACCGCTACACCGTGCCGGCACTGCTGCGCGGCCTGCAGCTGCTGATGGAATTCAACCGCGAAGACCGCGAGCTGACCGGCGCCGAGCTCTCGCGCCGCCTGTCGCTGCCGCGCGCCTCGGTGTTCCGCATGCTGCACACGCTGGAGCAGACCGGCTTCGTCGAGCGCGTGGGAGACGGCGCCAGCTACAAGCTGGGCCTGGGCGTGCTGCGCCTGGGCTTCGAATACCTCGCCTCTATGGAGCTGACCGAACATGGCCGCCCGGTGATCGAGGACCTGCGCGACCGCTGCGGTTACTCGTCCCACGTGGTGGTGCGCGACGCGCGCGAGGTGGTCTTTGTCGCCAAGGCGGCCGGCCGCAGTGCGCTGTTCCACTCCATCCAGATCGGCGCTCGCCTGCCCGCCCACGCCACCGTGCTGGGCCGCATCCTGCTGGCCGACCTGGACATGGCAGCGCTCTCGCTGCTCTACCCCGAGACCCCGCTGCCTGCCTACACCCCGCGCACGCCGACCACGCTGGCCGATCTCAAGGCTCGCATCGATGAAGACAAGGCGCGAGGCTACGGCGTCAGCCAGGGCGGCTTCGAATCCGGCATCTCCACGATCGCGGCACCCGTCTTCAACGACCGCCGTGAAGTCGCCGCCGCCGTCAGCATCACCGTGCCCGCGCAGCAGGTCCCCCAGCAAGAACTCGACGTGCTGGTGCAACAGGTGCGCCACGCCGCCGACCAGCTGACCGAACGCATCAGCCACCTGCCGCACCGCGAAAGCTGGCAGAACAAACCCGCCGACACCCCCAAAGAAAGAGCCGCCGCATGAGCGCCACCACTGAACGCATCACCGTAGGCGAACTCGCCGCCCGCTTCCTCGAAGCCTGTGGCGTCAAAGCCGCCTTCGGCGTGATCTCCATCCACAACATGCCCATCCTGGACGCCTTCCACCGGCGTCAGACCATCCGCTTCGTCTCGGCCCGCGGCGAGGCCGGGGCCTGCAACATGGCCGACAGCTACGCCCGCGTCAGCGGCACGCTGGGCGTGTGCGTCACCAGCACCGGAACCGGCTGCGGCAATGCCGCCGGCGCCATGGTCGAAGCCATCACGGCCGGCACCCCGATGCTGCACCTGACCGGCCAGATCGAATCGCCTTTCCTGGACCGCGATCTCGGCTACATCCACGAACACCCGGCCCAGCTGGCGATGCTCAAGGCCGTGGGCAAGGACGCCTTCCGGATCCGCAACCCCGAGACCGCGCTGGCCACGCTGCGCGAGGCCGTGCGCATCGCCTTCACGCCGCCCTGCGGGCCGGTCAGCATCGAGATCCCCATCGACGTGCAGAAGATGCTGGTGGACCTGCCGGCCGATCTGTCGCCGGTCGCCGTTCCGCCCGTTCAGCCCAACCTGGCCGCCGTGGACGCACTGGCCGAGCGCCTGCTCAAAGCCAGGCGCCCGCTGCTGTGGCTGGGCGGTGGCGCGCGCGGCGCCACCGCGGCCGCGGCGCGTTTCGTCAAGCTGGGCTTCGCCGTCGTCACCTCGGTGCAGGGCCGCGGCATCGTGCCGGAGGACCACCCGCAGACCCTGGGTTCGTACAACCTGCAGAAGCCCAGCGAGCAGTTCTACGAAACCGTGGACGCGATGCTGGCCGTGGGCACGCGCCTGCGCAGCAACGAGACGCTGAACTACCACCTCAAGCTGCCCGCCACGCGCTACCGCATCGACGCCAACCCGCTGGTCGATGGCCGCGGCTACACCAGCGAGTTCTTCGTCCAGGGTGATGCCCAGCTGACGCTGGACGCCCTGGCTGACCGCCTGGAAGGCAAGATGGCCATCGACCCGCAACTGACCCGGGACGTGCAGCGCGCGCGCGCCGAATCCGCCACGCTGGTGGACGGCACGCTGGGCCCCTACGTCAAGCTCAAGAACACGCTGGCCGAAGTGGCCGGCAGGAACATCTGGTGGGTGCGCGACATCACGCTGTCCAACAGCATGTGGGGCAACCGCGCCCCGGTGCTGGACCACCCGCGCGCCGGCGTGCACGCCCTGGGCGGCGGCATCGGCCAGGGCCTGGCCATGGGCGTGGGCGCGGCCATCGCCAACACCACGCACGGCCTGGGCCGCAAGACCCTGTCGCTGTGCGGCGATGGCGGCTTCATGCTCAATGTGGGCGAACTCGCCTGTGCCGCGCAGGAGCAGGCCGATGTGCTGTTCATCGTGATGAACGACCAGCGCTACGGCGTCA
Organism: uncultured Comamonadaceae bacterium; assembly: GCA_946482115.1. Next base: position 20,984 of record CAMLQP010000009.1, on the reverse strand, counting down.
TCAAGAACATCCAGGACGACATCTACGGCAGCCGCCACGCCTATGTGGAACTGCACACGCCCGACTTCGCACAGCTGTGCGCCAGCCTGAAGGTGCCGCACCTCCGGATCGGCGGGCCCGCCGCCACCGGCGAGACGCTGCAAAAGGCGCTGGGCCTGAGCGGCCCGGTGGTGGTCGAGGTCGACATGGCCGCCTGGGGCCCGTTCGCCGCCAAGTTCGCCGGCCCGCCGAAGAAAAAGGACTGAGCATGCAGAACGTCACCCTGATCGGCTTTGGCGCCATCGGCCGTTCGCTCTACCAGCGCTCGGCCGGCCAGCAGGGCCTGCGCATCACCCACGTGGTGGTGCCCGAAGCCCACGCGGCCGAGGCCCGCGCCCAGGCCGACGCCATGAAGGCCGGCGTGGCGATCGTCTCGGCCGTACCACATGACACCGATCTGGTGGTCGAATGCGCGGGCCACCAGGCCCTGACCGAACACGTGCTGCCCGCGCTGCTGCGCGGCACCGAGTGCGCGGTGCTGTCCATCGGCGCGCTGTCCGAGCCCGGCCTGCCCGAGCAGCTGGCCGACGCGGCGGCGAAGGGTGGCACGCAAGTGCACCTGCTGTCGGGCGCCATCGGCGGCGTGGACGCGATCGCCGCCGCGCGCATCGCCGGCCTGGACGACGTGACTTACACCGGTCGCAAACCGCCCACCGGCTGGCGCGGCACGCCGGCCGAACAGGTCGTGAACCTCGACACCATCACCGAGCCGACCGTGATCCTGGCGGACACCGCGCGCGAGGCCGCGCGCCTGTACCCCAAGAACGCCAACGTGGCGGCCACCGTGTCGCTGGCCGGCCTGGGCCTGGACGCCACCCGCGTGCGCCTGATCGCCGACCCGACCGTGACCGAGAACATCCATGAGATCGAGGTGCGCGGCGCCTTCGGTGAGATGCGCATCACCATGCGCGGCAAACCGCTGGCCGACAACCCCAAGACCTCCGCGCTGACCGTGCTGTCGGCGCTGCGCTTCCTGCACAACCGAACCGCCGCGGTGACGATATGACTGAAAAACTCCAGAGCTTCATCGCGGGCCAGTGGCGCGATGCCTCGGGCCCCGAGTACACCACCGAATACCCGCACGACGGCAGCACCGTGGCCAAGCTCCATGCGGCCAACGCGGCCGACGTGGACGAGGCGGTGCAAGCCGCCGAGAAAGCCCGCCAGCAACCCGCGTGGGCCAGGCTCAAGCACCATGAGCGCGCCGGCATCCTATACCGCGTGGCCCAGGGCATCCGCGAACGCGCGGAAGAACTCGCCCAGCTGCAGCGCCTGGACAACGGCAAACCCATCAAGGAATGCCGCGCACTGGTGGCCAGCGCCGCCGGCACCTTCCAGTTCTTCGGCGCCGCCGCCGAGACCTGGGAAGACACCATCACCCCCTCGCGCGGCGACTACGTGAGCATGAGCGTCAACGAGCCGCTGGGCGTCGTGGGCGCGATCACGCCGTGGAACTCCCCAATAGCCAGCGAGGCACAGAAGCTTGCCCCCGCGCTGGCCGCCGGTTGCGCCATGGTGTTCAAGCCGGCCGAGATCACCCCGCGCATGGCGCTGGAACTGGCCAAGATCTGCCAGCAGGCCGGCGTGCCCGACGGCATCGTGAGCGTGCTGCCCGGCAAGGGCTCCATCGTCGGCGATGCGCTGGTCAAGCACCCGCTGATCAAGCGGATCGCCTTCACCGGCGGCACCAGCGTCGGCATGGGCATCCAGCGCCTTGCCGCCGAGAAGCTCATGCCCACCTCGCTGGAACTGGGCGGCAAGTCGCCGACCATTGTCATGCCCGACGCCGACCTCGACCACGCGGTGGCCGGCGTGCTCTACGGCATCTTCAGCTCCTCGGGCGAATCGTGCATCGCCGGCTCGCGGGCCTTCGTGCACGAGAGCGTCTACAACGAGTTCAAGGCGCGCCTAGTCGAAGCCACGAAACACCTGCGCGTGGGCGACCCCTCACGCGAGGACACGCAGATGGGTCCGCTGGTCAACATGGGGCACCGCGCCACCATCGAGAAGTACGTGCAGATGGGTCGCGACGAAGGCGGCCAGGTGCTGATCGGCGGCCAGCGCCCCACCGGCGGCTACTTTGATACCGGCAGCTACTACCTGCCCACCATCTTCGAGGGGCTGCCCAACAGCGCGCGCATGTGCCAGGAAGAAATCTTCGGTCCGGTGCTGGCGCTGCTGCCCTGGAAGGACGAGGACGACCTGATCGCCCAGTGCAACGACAACATGTTCGGGCTGGCCTCGGGCATCTGGACGCGCGACTTCAAGAACGCCTGGCGCATCGGCCGCGCGCTGCAGACCGGCACGGTATGGGTCAACACCTACAAGATCTTCTCCATCAGCACCCCGTTCAGCGGCGTGAAGATGAGCGGCTACGGCCAGGAAAAAGGCCGCCTCGGCATCCTGGAGTACACCAGCCAGAAGAGCTTCTATTTCGGACTGAACGAGCAGCCCAATCCCTGGGCCTTCTCCTGAGGACACACATGCCGCACCGCCGCCACCTGCTGGCCCTGGCCGGCGCGCTCGCCCTGGCCATGCCGGCCTTCGCGCAGTCGCCCGCCGAGAAGGCCCTGGCCGCCGACAAGTTCACGCTGGTCGCGCCGTTCCCGCCCGGCGGCCCCATCGACACCCTGGCCCGCGTTCTCGCCGACGGCCTGGCCAGGCGCTACAACCAGGTCGCCGTGGTGGACAACGCACCCGGCGCGGCCGGCAACATTGGCATGGACAAGGTCAAGCGCGCCCGGCCCGATGGCCACACGCTGCTGGTCATACCGGCGGGCAACCTGACCATCAACCCGACGCTGATGCCCAAGTTCCCGTTCAGCATCGAGAAGGACTTCGTGCCCGTGGCCATGCTGGCCAAGACACCCAACGTGCTGGTGACCCACCCGGCAACGGGCTTCAGGACGGTGCAGGACCTGATCAAGGCCGCCAAGGCCAGGCCCGACAGCCTGTCCTACGCCTCGCCCGGCATCGGCAGCGGCCTACACCTGGCCGGCGAGCTGTTCAAGGACCAGACCGGTGTGGAAATCCTGCACGTGGCCTACAAGGGCACGCCGCCCGCCATCAACGACCTGCTGGGCGGCACCGTGCCGCTGATGTTCAGCAACCTGCCCACGGTGCTGCCCCACATCAGGAGCGGCAAGCTGTTGGCGCTGGCCGTGACCGACAGCGCACGCACGCCGACCGCGCCCGAGATCCCCACCATGGCCGAGGCCGGCGTGCCCGGCATCGTGGTGCCCTCGTGGTACGGCCTGCTGGCCCCGGCCGGCACGCCGGCCGACGTGGTGGACCAGCTGGCCCGCGACGCCGCAGCCATCCTGGCGCAGCCTGCCGTGCGCGAGCAGCTGCGCGCCCAGGGTTTGAGCGAGTGGAACCTCAGGACCGGCGAATTCGGCGCCCACATCCGCGACGAAACCGCGCGGTGGGGCAAGGTGATCAAGGCCCGCAACATCACGATGGAGTGATCACCGTGAGCGATACGCCCAACCCCAACGTCCTGCTGACCATCGTGCTCAAACACCACGCCGGACTCACGCTCGACGACGTGCAGGCCCGGCTCAAGGCCGCCGAGTGGTGGGAGCGTTTCCCCATAGCAGGCACGCGCGTGGTGTCGTGGACCGTGGCCATGGGCTTCGGCCAGATCGTCACGCTGGAAGTGCCACCGCACCTGCTGGGCCTGGTGAACCTGGAGCTGGAGCGTTCGGCCTGGGGCGTGTTCAGGACCGAGGTCTACCCGACCTACGACTTCGTGCCGGTGCGCGAGCGCATCAAGGCCCGCGTGGCCGCCGGAGGACAGTGATGGCCACCACCCCGGAAAAGATCGCGGCACCGCAGGTGCCTGACCTGGCCCACGCCAGCTGGACCAACGGCTGGCGCATCGGCCACGAGGTGGTGATGTCGGGCATGACCGCCCACCCCGCGTCGCAGAAGGCCGCGCTGGGCGCCTACGAGCAGACGCTGGTGGTGCTGGGCAAGCTCGAGGCGCTGGTGCAGGCCGCAGGCGGTCACCGGCACAACATCGTGAAGACCGTGGTGTACGTGACCGACATCGCCGACAAGGACGAGGTGGGCCGCGCACGCAAGGACTTCTTCGGCGGGCACTTTCCTTGCTCCACCCTGGTCTCAGTGAGCGCACTCGTGTTCCCCGAACTCAAGGTCGAAATCGACGCCTGGGCCCGCCTGGACGTGGACCTGCGCGAGGCCGACCACATTTCCAGCGAAACCTGAACCTATGGACCTTGGCATCAGAAACAGAAAGGCGCTGGTCTGCGGCGCGAGCGCCGGGCTGGGATACGCCTGCGCAGAGGCGCTGGCGGCCGAAGGCGTGCACGTGGTCATCGTGGCGCGCACCGAAGGCCCGCTGAGGGAGGCCGCCGAGCGGTTGCGCGGCCTGAACGCCGGTGCGGTGGACTTCGTCGCCGCCGACGTGACCACCGCCGCCGGCCGCGCGCGCATCTTTGCCGCCCACCCCGACTTCGACATCGTGGTCACCAATGCGGGTGGCCCGCCGCCCGGCGATTTTCGCCACTGGGACCAGGCCACCTGGCACGCCGCCATCGACGCCAACATGCTCGCGCCGATCGAACTGATCAAGGCCACGGTGGACGGCATGATGGCGCGCGGCTGGGGCCGCATCGTCAACATCACCTCCAGCGCGGTGAAATCGCCCGTGGACGGCCTGGGCCTGTCCACCGGCGCGCGCAGCGGGCTCACGGGCTTCGTCTCGGGCCTGGCGCGCACCACCGTGGCCCGGGGCGTGACCATCAACAACCTCCTGCCCGGCACCTTCGACACCGCCCGCCTGGCAGGCAATTTCGCGGCCCAGGCGCAGCGCGAAGGCAAGAGTGTGGAACAGGTGCGCGAGGCGCGCCTGGCCAAGCACCCGGCCCACCGCTTCGGCTCGCCTGGCGAGCTGGGTCACACCTGTGCCTACCTGTGCAGTGCGCACGCGGGCTACATCAACGGCCAGAACGTGCTGCTCGACGGCGGCTCGTTCACCGGCGTCTTCTGACGCGTTTGCGAGTTTTCCCACCCCTCCCACCTCAACCACAGGAGTCTCCATGAGCACCCGTCGCCAACTGTTGATCACCGCCGCGACCGCGGCCGCCGCGGTCGCCCTGCCGACCGGCAGCGCCCTGGCCCAGGCCTACCCCAGCAAGCCGATCACCGTGATCGTGTCGTTCCCGCCCGGGGGCGACACCGACGCGCTGGCGCGCGTGTTCGCCGAGAAGCTCTCGAGCCGCGTGGGCCAGCCCGTGCTGGTCGAGAACAAGACCGGCGCCAGCGGCACCATCGGCAACTCCTTCGTCGCCAAGGCCGCACCCGATGGCTACACCATCCTCTTCACGCCCAACACCCTGGCCACCGCCCCCCTGGTGCTCAAGCCCGGCACTGGCGCCACCTACGACCCGCTCACCGACTTCACCCCCATCATCCTGGCCGGCACCCAGTCGCTGTTCCTGGTCGTCAACGCCTCCACCGGCATCACCGACCTCAAGGGGCTGGTGGCCGCCGCCAAGTCCGGCAAGATGGACAACTACGCCAGCCCCGGCACCGGCTCGCCCATGAACATCCTGGGCGAGATGTTCAACCGCGCAGCCGGCACCAAGATCCAGCAGGTGCCCTACCGCGGCAGCGGCCCGGCCATCGCCGATCTGGTCGGCGGCCATCAGGGCATGTTCTACACCACGCTGGGCCCGGTGGCGCAGCACATCGCCTCGGGCAAGCTGCTCAACATCGGCGTGGCCGATCCCAAGCGTTCGCCGCTGGCGCCCAACGTGCCGACCTTCGCCGAAGCCGGCGTGCCGGGTGTCGAGGTCAACGCCTGGCAGGGCTTCATGGGTCCCAAGGGCATGCCCGCCGACATCGTGCGCACGCTCAACGGCCACTTCAATGAAATCCTGAAGATGCCCGACGTGCAGGCCCGCATGAACACGCTGGCGCTGATCCCCGTGGGCGGTGCGCCGGCTGCCCTGGCCGCCATCAACGCCGACCACCACAACCGCTACGGCAAGGTGATCCGCGAGACCGGCATCATGGTCGACTGAGAGCCCCTCACGCCATGACCACAGCCCCCTCGCACGTGGACCACGATCCGGACGGACAGGCACCACTCCCCTTTCCCGCCGCCGTGGACTACGCGCGCACGGTCATGGCCTGGGCGCAGGAACCCCTGCCCGAGCGCATCCGCGCCGGGCAGGACCTGCCCTACGGCAGCCACCGGCTGCAACGTTTCGACATCTATGCCCCGGCCGGGGCCGAGCAGGCACCCGTGCTGGTGTTCTGGCACGGCGGCGGCTGGACCAACGGCTACCGCCAGTACACCCGTTTCCTGGCGCCACACGTCACCGCGCTGGGCCTGGTGCTGGTGGCGCCTTCGTACCGGCTGGCGCCGGAGCACCCGCTGCCCGCCGCGCTGGACGACGCGCTGGACCTGCTCGCCACGCTGCGGCAGGTGCTGCCCGATTGGGGCGGCTCGCCCCGGCGCGTGCTGCTGTCGGGCCATTCGGCCGGTGGCCACATCGCGACCCTGACCGCGCTGAAACGTGGGGCCTGGAGCCGCCACGGCGTGCCGGCGGACATGATCCGTGGCTGCCTGCCCATCAGCGGCATCATGGACCTGCACGACCCGCAACCCGCGCCCGGCAGCCTGGAAGAGCGCGTCTACACCACCGTGCTGCGCGGCCACGACCGGCAACAGGACGCCGTGTTCAGCCCCCTGTACTGGGCCGCCGGCAACACCGTCCCCTTCGACCTGAGCCATGGCCAGAACGACAGCGCCCGCGTGGTGCGCTCGAACCGTCGCCTGCTACCGCTGCTGCAGGCGCAACCCGCGCCCGTGGAACAGCACGAGTACGCCGGGCAGGACCACTTTCAGACCCACCTGCAGCTGCGCGACCCCGATTGCGCCTGGTACGGCCGCCTGGCGCGCATGGCCCGCAACACCGGGTAGACGACCCCCACGCTCCGCCGCTTCGCGGGTCGCAGCCCCCGGGGGGTGCGAATCCGGCTCGGGGCGGCCCGGCGCCGGATTCCGGCCTCTTCAGGGTGGACTGCCGGCCACCACCGGATGCCCCATGGCCGAGCGGCGCGCCGCCTCGCGCCGCGCATAGGCGGTAGGCGACAGCCCCGACCAGCGGCGGAAGGCCCGCGCGAACACCTTGTCCGACTCGTAGCCCGCATCCTGCGCCACCCGGGCCAGTGCCAGATGCCCGGCCTCCAGCTGCTCGGCCGCCAGCGCCATGCGGTGCCCGCCCAGGTAGCCCATCGGCGTGTCGCCCACCAGCGCCTTGAAGCGGTCGCTGAAGCGCGAACGCGACATCGCCGCCTCGCGCGCCAGCGACTCCACCGTCCAGCTCCGGCCGGGCTCGCGATGCATGGCGGCAATGGCGCGGGCGATGGCGGGGTCGGACAGGCCGCGCCACCAGCTGGCCTCGGCTGGGCCCGTCACGCGGGCCAGGTGCTCGCGCAGGATGTTGACCAGCAGCAGCTCGCCCATGCGGCTGGCCGACAGGCGCCAGCCGGGGCGCTGGTCCAGCGTCTCGGTCACCAGTGCCTCCATGGAGCCGGCCAGGCTGCCGGCGGTGGACAGTTCGCCGGCGCGCACGTGGATCAGCGGCGGCAGGATGCCCAGCACCGAGTGGCGGCAGTAAGCCGAGAACCAGAGCAGCGCGCTGAACATCTCGCAGGCCGCGCCGCCGCCGCCGTGGCGCAGCTCCAGCGGCGCCTCGTCACGCGCACCGGGGATGCGCTGCGTCAGCAGTTCCGCGAACGGCACGGCGGGCGCGTCCGGCCCCGAACCCATGCGGTGCGGCACGCCCAGCGGCAGCATCACCAGATCACCCGGCTCGACCCACACCGGCTCGCTGCCGGCGGCCTCCACCCACCAGGGCGCGCCACGCGCCAGACGGATCATGGCGGCGCCCGACACGCCGTTGGAGCGCAACCCCCAGGGCGACGAGAGGTGGAAGCGCGCCGTGACCGCGCGTTCGGCACGGCAGATGGCGAGGACTTCGCTGAGGACATCCATGTCGGGCAGGCGTGGTCGGAGGGTTCTGGTACGAATCGTTCCCAATTCAGGCGTCGTGGCGGTTGAACGCACGGGGCATCGCCTGAACAATGCCCTGATCGTAAATCCTGGAGCGACCCCATGAGCAGTTTGACCATCGGCATCGCCGGCGGCGGCGTGGGCGGCCTGGCCGCCGCGATCGCGCTGCGCGCGCAGGGCCACGACGTCACCGTGTTCGAGCAGGCCAAGGGCTTCTCGCGCGTGGGCGCCGACATCAACCTAACGCCCAACGTGGTGCGCGCGATCGACGGTCTGGGCGCCGGTGCCGCCATCCGCGAGCGCGGCGCGCAACCCACCTTCCGCATCAGCCGTGACTGGGACACCGGCCAGGAAACCTCGCGCCTGGGCATGAGCAACATCGCCGAGCAGCAGTACGGCGCGCCGCAGGTCACCATCCACCGCGCCGACATCATCGGCGCCCTGGCCGAGCGCTTCCCGATCGGGAACATCCAGTTCGGCAAACGCATCCAGACGCTGTCGCAAGACGACCGTGGCGTGCACCTGCAATTCGAGGACGGTGCCGGCGCCACCTTCGACGTGGTGGTGGGTGCCGACGGCATCCACTCGCGCGTGCGCACGGCGCTGTTCGGCGAGGAGTACCCGCGCTTCACCGGGGTGGTGTCGTTCCGGTCCGTGGTGCCCACCGAACGCGTGAAGCACGTGCCCGAAATCGAGGCCTTCACCAAGTGGTGGGGCCCCAACCCGCAGAGCCAGATCGTGACCTTCCCGCTCAACCAGGGCCGGGAAACCTTCATCTTCGCCACCACCGGTCAGGAAAGCTGGACCGAGGAATCGTGGACCAGCGAAGGCGACGTCAACGAGCTGCGCGGCTTCTACAAAGACTTCCACCCCGACGCGCGTGCCCTGCTGGACGCCTGCGACAGCACGCTCAAGAGCGCGTTGTACGAGCGCGAGCCGCTCCAGCGGTGGTCGGTGGGCACGGTCACACTGCTGGGCGACGCCTGCCACCCCATGCTGCCCTTCATGGCGCAGGGCGCGGGCATGGCCATCGAGGATGCCGTGGTGCTGGGCCGAGCGCTGGCCGGCGCCGGCAACCGTGAGCAGGCGGCCAAGGCCCTGCTCGCCTACGAGAACGCCCGCAAGGAGCGCACCGCCAAGATCCAGATCGGATCGCGGGGCAACCAGTGGATGAAGACCCAGGGCAACGCCGACTGGGTCTACGGCTACGACGCCTGGAGCGCCCCGCTCGCCCTTTGATCTGCCCAGAACCCTTTCAACCCAGGAGAAGACCCATGACGACCCGCTCCCGCCGCCACACGCTGAGCCTGCTGGCTGGCGCCGCCCTCGTAGCCCTGGCCGGTCCCGTGGCCGCCCAGGCCTTTCCTGGCAAGCCCATCACGCTGGTGGTGCCCTTCCCGCCCGGTGGGGGCCCCGACGTGGCCGCCCGCGTGCTGGCCGAGAAGATCGCACCCAAGCTGGGCCAGCCGGTGGTGGTTGAGAACAAGCCCGGCGCCGGCGCGCTGCTGGGTGCCAGCCAGGTGGCCCGCTCGGCGGCCGACGGCCACACGCTGCTGTTCACGCCCAACACCATGGTGATCTCGCCCCACGTGCTGCCCGCCGGCAGCGGCGGCGGCGTGGACGTGCACAAGGACCTGGTGCCGGTGATCGCACCGGCCACCACGCCCATGGCCCTGCTGGCCCACCCCTCGCTGGGCGTGAAGAACCTCAAGGAGCTGGTGGAAGCCGCGAAGAAGACGCCTGGCATCGCCTACGCCACCGCCGGCAACGGCTCGCCCATGCACTTCGCGGGCGAGATGTTCAAGAAATCGACCAAAGCCGACCTGCTGCACGTGCCCTACCGGGGCGTGGCTCCCTCGGTCACGGCCGTGCTGGGCGGCGAGGTCAAGCTGATCTACGTTGCCCTGGGCGGTGCGCTCGCCCACGTAAAGGCCGGCAAGCTGGTGCCGCTGGCGCTGACCGAAGACACCCGTTCGCAGCTGCTGCCCGACCTGTCCACCGCCACCGAGCAGGGCATCACGGGCGTGGAAGTGAACGCCTGGTACGGCGTGTTCGCCCCCGCCGGCACCCCGGCCGCCGCCATTGCCCGCATCAACAAGGAAATCAACGACGCGCTCAAGCTGCCCGACGTGCGCGAAAAATTCACCAACGCCGGCCTCGAGACGCTGGGCGGCACGCCGCAGGTGCTGGCCGACTTCATGAAGGCCGACACCCAGCGCTACGGTGCGCTGGCGCGCGAGTTGAACATCAAGGCGGATTGAGGTTCCGCCGGGATGGGTGGGGAGACCGGCCTTAGCGCCGGTCTTTTTTTTGGATGCCTCTCGAACCGGAGCGCCCGGGCTCAGCCCAGGCTGCGCAACCAGGCCGCGCATTCCGGCGCCGCCTGCACCGGCCAGCTGACCACGATGCGGGTGTCGCCACGCTGGACTTCGACACGGATGTCGTTGCCGGCGCCGAACAGGCGGGCCCAGAAGCCTGGCCCCCGTGCGGACGTGGCACCGGCGGGCACGGCCAGTGGCACAACCCGGGGAGCGACCGGAGATGCTGCGGCTTCGGCGGCAACCGCCGTGCCCGAAGCGGCTGCGAACGCAACCGCAGGCGTGGCACCCGTGGCGGCGCCGGGTACAGCCAGCGCGTGAGCCGCGGCCTCGCCACCCGCCAGCCGCGCTGCCGCATTCACCCCGAACTCGTCCCACAGCCGGTCGGCCTTGGTCTTCATCACGCCCAGGCCGAAGGTGCCCATGCGACCCAGCACATCGACCTTGACCTTCATGCGCAGTTCGGTACCACCGCCTTCGCGCTCGGCCAGCCACATCTCGCTGACCTGCTTGAGCGAGCTGGCCACCGAGGTGTCCTCGCCGGTGCCTTCGGCGCGCAGGTAGCGCGGCTCGTCGCGTTCGACGATGCGGGTCTTGAGCTTGAAGCGCGCGCTGATGAAGGATATCTTCACCTTCATCACGGCCACGTACTCGCTGTCGCTGATCACCTCGATGGATTCCATGCCGGGCACGCAGGCACCCATGGCGTTGGGGTCGAGCAGCAGGGCCCAGACGCGCGCGGGCGGCGCGTCGAGCCACAGGGTCTTTTCAATTTCCATGCATCTTCTCCGCAGCGTCGAGCACCGACTCGACGATTTGCGCATAGCCCGTGCAGCGGCACAGGTTGCCATTGAGACCGTGGCGGACCTCGTCCGCCGTGGGCCGGGGGTTGTCTGTCAGCATCGAGCAGGTGGCCATGACCATGCCGGGCGTGCAGTAGCCGCACTGCAGGCCGCCGCATCGCATGAAGCTTTCCTGCACCGGGTGCAGTTGTTCGCCCTGCGACAGGCCCTCGATGGTGGTGATGGCCTTGCCCCTGGCCTGGACCGCGAGGCTCAGGCAGGACTTGACCACCTGGCCGTCCACCAGCACCGAGCAGGCGCCGCAGATGCCGGTTTCGCAGCCGCGCTTGGTGCCGAGCAGCGCAAGGTCGTCGCGCAGGAAATCGCTCAGCAGGCGCCGCGCGGGCACGGTGGCTTCGATGGTCTCGCCGTTGACGGTGAGCGTGATCGTGTGTTGGCTCATGGGCTTACTCCTGCGGCAGGCCGAACAGTTGGGCGAGGCTGCGGCGCGCCACCACGCCGACCACGTGCCGGCGGTAGTCGGCGCTGCCGCGGGCGTCGTCCACCGGCGTGATGTCGGCCGCCACGATGGCGGCGGCCTCGGCCACGAGGGCGGGCGTGACGGTCTTACCGGCCAGGAAGGCCTCGGCACGCGCCACGCGGGTGGGAATGGGGGTGGACGCGCCGATGGCGATGCGCGCATCGGTGCAGACCGCGCCCTGGCGGCGCACCAGCAGCGCCACGCTGGCCAGTGGCCGGTGTTCGGCCGCGGTGCGCAGGTGGCGGGTGTACAGGCCCGTGGCGTCGGGCCCGATCGGCGGCACGCGGATCTCGGTCAGCAGCTCGTCCGCATTCAGCGCGGTGGTGTAGTAATCCACCAGGAACTCGCTCATGGGCAGCACGCGTTCGCCGCGCGCGCTGGTCAGCACCACGTGCGCGTCCAGCGCCAGCAGGCAGCCGGGCGGGTCGGTGGCGGGGTCGGCGTAGCAGAGGTTGCCGCCGATGGTGCCCTGGTGGCGCACCTGAGGGTTGGCCACGCGCGAAGCCATGCTGGCCAGCATGGGCCACTGGGCACGGATGAGTGGCGAGGTCGCGACCTCGGCATGGGTGCTGAGCGCGCCTATGCGCAGCCAGCCGTCACCACCGGCGGTGATGCCACGCAGTGGCGACAGATGCCCCACCGAGACCAGGTGACTGGGGGTGAGCATGCGCTGGCGCATGGCCAACATCAGCGCGGTGCCGCCGGCGATGACGCGGCAGTCCTCGCCCAGGTCGGCCACCAGGCGGCTGGCTTCGGCCACGCTGGCGGGCTCGAGGAAGTCAAAGTCAAGCATGGGATGCCTCCCGCCGGGCCGCCCCAAGGGAGGCATGCACCCCTTTGGGGGGTAGCGAACGAATGTGAGCGTGGGGGCTCATGTTCTGGCCTCCTTCTGTTGTCTGAGCGCGGCCAGCACCTTCTCGGGCGTGATCGGCAGGTCGGTGATGCGCACGCCCACGGCGTCGTACACCGCGTTGGCGATGGCGGGCGCCCCGGGCAGGATGGCGGTTTCGCTCGCTCCCTTGGCACCGTAGGGGCCGTTGGGGTCGTCGGATTCGACGATGCCGCTTTGCAGCAGCGGAAGGGCGTCGGCGGTGGGCATGCTGTAGTCGGCGAAGTTGCCGTTGGTGATGCGACCGCCTTCCAGGTGCAGCTGCTCATAGAGCGTCCAGCCGATGGCCTGCGCGGCGGCCCCATTGCTCTGGCCATGCACGGCCAGCGGATTCAGTGCCTTGCCGCAATCGTCAGACACGTAGCTCTGCAGCACCGTGACCTGGCCGGTCTCGGTGTCCACCTCGACCTCCACCGCTTGCGCGGCGAAGGAATAGGCCGGCGCGATGTTGCCGTAGACCTTGTCGTCGTGCATCTGGGTCTGGGCATCCCAGCTGCCACTGACCTGTATGCCCTCGCCGCCGTGACGCCAGATGTGCTGGCGCGCCACTTCGGCGATGGTCTTGCGGCGCTCTGGCTGGTCTTTCACATACAGGGCGCCGCCGCCAATGGCCAGCGCCTCGGGTGTGCTCTGCAGCATCTCGGCGGCCAGGGCAACCAGCTTGGCCTTGGCCGCGCGCGCCGCGACGATGGCCGCGTTGCCGGCCACGATGGTCACGCGCGAGGCCAGCGAGCCGATGTTGAACGGCGCGTGTTCGGTGTCGGGCATGGCCACGTGCACGTGGCCGATGGGCAGGTCGAGCTCGTGGGCCACGATCTGCGCGAGCATCGTCATCGCACCCTGGCCCATGTCGGCTTCGCTGGTGTGCAGCACCACGCGCCCGTCTTCGTTGATCTTGACGACCAGCGTGGAGCCGTCCCAGTTGCCTATGGTGCGGTTGCCACTCACGTGCATGGCGGCCGCCATGCCGACGCCGCGGCGACGGATGCCGCCCTTGTCCCTGCTGCTGCGCTGGCGCTTGGTGGCCCATCCCACCGCCTGGGTGCACTGGTCGATGCACTCCAGCAGGCCAGTGCTGCCGATCTGCCAGCCGTGGATGGAAGTCTCGCCACGGCCGATGGCGTTGCGCCTGTGGATCTCCACCGGGTCCAGCCCCAGCTGCTCGGCCATGGTGTGGATGTGGCTGTTGAGCGCGAACAGCATCTGCGTGCCGCCGAACCCCCGGAACGCGCCATGGGGTGGCGTATGGGTGTAGACCATGGTGGCGTGCGAGCGCACGTGCTGGAGCCGGTGCATGTTGTCGCTGCGCATGGCGGTGACGTGCATCACCTCGGGCGCCAGGCCGCAGTACGCGCCGCAGTCGGCAACGATGCGCACGTCCTTGGCGACAATCAGGCCGTCCTTCGTCATGCCGAGTCTGAGCGTGATGCGCTCGGGCACGCTGGACGGCGCGGCGAGGAAATCCTCCAGCCGGTTGTTGACCAGACGCACCGGCCTGCCGGTCTTGAGCGCGAGCAGGCCGGCGATCAGGTTGTTGGCATCCTCGATCATCTTGCCGCCGAAGCCCCCGCCCACGGTGGTCTGCAGCACGCGCACGCGCGAGGCCGGCAGTTCCAGCGCGGAAGCGAGCCGCGCGCGCGCCAGGAACACCGACTGGGTGGAGGTCCAGACCTCCAGACGGCCGTATTCGTCGACACGTGCCACGGTGGCCATGGGCTCCAGGTAGCCGGGGTACTGCGCGTGGGTGGTGTAGGTGGCTTCGTGGATCAGGTCGGCCAGGGCAAAACCTTCGTCCACGCTGCCGCGTTCGAACCGGATCTCGTGCGCGACGTTGTCGCGCCCGGGATGCACGCCCGGCGCTTCCTCGTCCAGCGCCTCGTCCGGCGTGAGGATGGCGGGCAGCTCCTCGTACTCGACCCGTATCAGGTCGAGCGCATCACGCGCGATCTCTTCGGTCACGGCAGCCACGGCCGCGACCTCCTCGCCTGCGAAACGCACCACACCCTTGGCCAGCGTGGGCCGCTCCTTGTGGTGCACGCCCCAGAGCGCGGCGGGCGAGTCCTCGCCCGTGACCACGGCCTTGACGCCTGGCAGCGCGCGCGCGGCCGAAGTGTCGACCGACACGATGCGCGCGTGTGGGTACGGGCTGCGCAGCACCTTGCCATGCAGCATGCCGGGGAACTTCACATCCCCCGCGTACGGCGCGCGCCCCGACACCTTGGCACGGGCGGAGAGTTGGGGCACCTCCGTGCCCAGGGTCGAAGCGCTCATGCTCACTCCGCCGTCACGCCGAGTTCCTTGATGAGCTTGCCCATCTGCTCGTATTCGGTGGCATTGGTCTTGCCCAGCACGTCGGGTGCTCCGCCGGCGGGCAGTGCGCCGAAGATGGCCATCTTCTCCACCACGTCGGGCATCTTCACGATTTCGTTGAGATGGCTGTTGAGCAACCTGATCACCTCGGGCGGCGTGCCCTTGGGCGCGAAGAAGCCGTTCCAGGAGCCCACCACCACATCTTTGTAGCCCTGCTCCACCAGCGTGGGAATGCCGGGGGCCAGCGGCGTGCGCCGGGCATCGGCAATGGCCAGCGGCACCAGCTTGCCGGTGGCGAAATGCTGCGTGACCGGACCCAGCGTGACCCATGCGGTGCTCACGTGGCCACCCACGACATCGGTGACCGAAGGGCCCACGCCACGGTAGGGCACATGGCTGATCTTCATGTCAGCGCTGCGATTGAGCCACTCCGCCACCACGTGCATGGGCGAGCCGGCACCGGGACTGGCATAGCTCAGCGCCTTGCCACCCTTTGCGGCCGCCACCATCTCGGGAATGTTCTTCACGCCAGCGCTCGGGTGCGCCACCAGAACGAGTGGCTGGGTGGCGGTCTTGATCACGGGGTCGAACCCGTTCAGCACGTCGTACTGGTTGCCCGCCGACAGCTTCATCACGAAAGGCGCGGTGGTGAAGGGGTTGGGCGTGAACAGCAGGGTGTAGCCATCGGCCCTGGCCTTGCCGACGAAGCTGTTGCCCACGGTGCCGCCGGCGCCGGGCTTGTTATCCACGATCACGGTCTGCTTCAGGCGCTGGGCCAGCTTGTCGGCGAACAGGCGGGCCATGGCGTCGGTGTCGCCGCCCGGGGGATAGCCCACGATCACGCTGATGGGTTTATCGGGGTAGGCCTGGGCGTTCGCTGCACCCGCGAACACGGCACCAGCGGCCATCGCGACGGCCATCCACTGACGACGATCCAATTTCATCTTTCACTCCTGTGGGGTGAGATACACATTGAAGAGCCCGCCTGGTCGAGTCCAGGGCGGCTGGGGCGACCCGGCAAAAGTGATGAAGGTCCGCTTTTCATCCAGGGCGTTTTCATCGTAGCGGGATTAAGTTGATCAGTCAACAAATGTTGATTGAGCTACGACAAGCGGCGTAAGATCGCGCCATGGCCTCCACCCGAACCACTCCCCGAGCGGCCCGTGCCGACAGCCCTCCGCCCTGCCCGTGGGACGATCTCACCCCCGAAGGCACGGGCCTGGACGTGCACGATTTCCTGACGACGATGTTCAGCCACACCAGCAACGGGCTGCGGCGCGCCATCACGCTGCCCTACGCGGAGCGCTACGACCTGTCGGTATCGGAGTGGCGCATCCTGTCGGTGCTGGCGGCCGCGGGCACCTTGGCTTTTCCGGATCTGGTGGCCGAATCGGCCGCAGACAAGGCGCAAGTCAGCCGCACGCTGCAGCTGATGGCCAAACGCGGGCTCGTGGAGGTGCAGACGCCTCCGGTGGGCCGCAAGGGCATGGTGGTGTCCATGACGGAAGTGGGCCAGGCACTGTACGAAAAGATCATGCCCATGGCCCAGCGCAGCCAGGCGGCCATGATCCTGACCTTGTCGCCCCAGGAGCGACGCACCCTCCACGATGTGCTGCGCCGCCTGCGCGCGCAGTGCGCGGCCGCTGGCGAGGCTGGCGCCGAAGACGCCTGAGGCCACACAGGCTCGCAGGCAATCCGGGCCTGGAGCCCGGGCTCCGCGCTCAGAGGTCCAGGACCAGGCGTTCGGACTTGCAGCCCGAGACGCACACCATCATCATCTTGTTGCTGGCCTGCTCGCTGGCGCTGAGCACCGAGTCGCGGTGGTCGGGCACGCCGTCGAGCACTTTGGTCTCGCAGGCACCGCAGACACCCTCTTCGCAGCTGTGATCCACGTCGATGCCGGCGTCCAGCAGCGCGTGCAGCACCGACTTGTCGGGCGTGATCTCGATCACCCGCCCGCTGCGCTTGAGCTCGACCGAGAAGGTTTTCTTCGCGTCGTCGGCGGGTTTGTGCTCCACGGCGGCGAAACGCTCGATGTGGGCATCCGCGTAGCCCAGCCCCTCGCAGGTGGCGACGAAGTTGTCCAGCATCACCGAAGGGCCGCAGGCGTAGAAGTGGCGGCCGGCGCCGGCGCGCGCGCCCAGCAGGGCCTTGAGATCGGGCGGACCGCCCTGCTCTTCGTCGAAGTGCCAGTGGACCGGGATGCCGAGGGCCTGGATGTCATCGGCGAACGCGGCCGACTTGCGCGAACGCGCGAAGTACAGCAGTTCGCACGACTTGCCCAGCTGCGTCAGCCGGCGCGCCATGCACAGCACCGGCGTGATGCCGATGCCACCGGCCACCAGCACGCTGTGCGTGGCCTCTTCATGCAGCGGGAAGTTGTTGCGCGGCGGGGAGATGGCCAGCGTCATGCCCACGCGCAGCTGCTCGTGCACCGCGCGTGAGCCGCCCCGGCTGGCCTTGTCCTTGAGCACGCCCACCACGTAGCGGCCGCTGTCCGTGGGCGAGTTCGACAGCGAGTAGCTGCGGCTCATGCCGTTGGGCAGGTGCAGATCGATGTGGGAGCCCGCCGTGAACGGCGGGAACACCACGCCCTCGGTGGGGCGGAATTCGATGCTGATGATGTCCTGCGCCTCGTAGCGCAGGGTGTGGACTAGGGCTTGCAGGGTCTGGCTCATGGCGCTCAGTCTACCGTCAGGTCCGGGCAGCCAGACGCTCGATCTGGGCCTGGGCCAGTTTCTTCAGGTGGCGGCGCAGGCGCACGACGCCCAGATCGTGCTGGTACAGGTTCTCGTGCTGGTTGGCGTCGGGCTCCATGTTCTCGATCGCCACGCGGTCCTGCTCCAGCACGTTCCAGTGGCGCTCCTCCAGGCGGTCCTTGTAGAGGAAGCGCCAGGTGTCACGCTGCCAGCCGGTCACCCGGCGGCAGCGCCAATGGAACACGGCGGAGGTGTTTTTCTCGGCCGGGGTGTAGCTGCCGATGATGGTGAAGTTGCCGCCGGGGCCGCCGGTCTTGGGATAGGGAATTTCCAGCCGCATGACATGGATGCCCAGGTCCAGCCACTCGGTCCAGTCGAAGTTGACGCCGCGCTGGCCCTTCTTCTCGAACATGAAGCCGTTCTCGATGTCGCGGATCTGGAACTCGGCCTGGTTGTCACCCTCGGACATGCTGTGCGACTGCTTGTGAAGGTAGACGCCGTGCATGGGATCCATGACGTTGTCGATCACGTAGCGGTAGTCGCCGGCCCATTCGGTGTAGCACAAGAAGGACGACCATTCGGGCGAGGTCAGCTGCTCGGGCAGCCGCAGCGGCGGGGCCTCGGGCACGTAGGGATCGGCCGAGTTGTAGAGGAAGATCGCGTCGTTGGATTCGGCGACGTGGAAGGAGCGCGTGGGGCGCGAGCCTTCGAGCTTGCAGCCAGGGCTGCCGGGCACTCGCACCACGGTGCCGTCGCACTTGACCTCGACGCCGTGGTAGGGGCAGGCGATGCGGTCGCCCAGGATCACGCCCAGCGACAGGGGCGCACCACGGTGCGGGCAGCGGTCTTCCAGCGCATGGACCTTGCCGGCGGCGTCGCGCCACAGGGCGATCTTGTAACCCAGGCGGCGCAGCGAGATCGGCTCTTTCTTGACAAAGGACGACGGGCAGACCGGGTACCAGAGGTCTTTCAGACCGACTTCCAGCGTGGCGTCCACGGGATCGAGGTTGACGTTGATGGTGGCAGTGTTCATGACAGCTCTCCTCTGACGGGTTTCAGGCGCCCAGACGGGCCATTTCCTGCTGGAAGTTCGCGGGGGTCCAGGGCTGGCCGTTGGGCCCGGTGGGACCGGCGTCGTTGAGATAGGCCACGAGACCGTCGAGGTCGTGGATGCCTTGCGCGAACGCGCGTTCGATGGAGTCGCCGAGCAGGCTTTCGTAGGCCGTGGGCGGCGCGGAGCGGTTCTGGTGCGTCTCGTTGTACAGCTTGCGGGTCATGTTTGCCTCCGTGGGGATAAGCGCGGAATGTGAGGGTATCAGTGCTTGGGCTTGTCGGTCATGAAGGCGCCGCTGGGCGCCTCGGCGCTGACCTGGCGGCGCGTGTTGCCGTCGATGCCGCCCTTGATGGCCCATTCGGCGAACACCGTGGGGCCGGGCGTGAAGTCGCGCGGCTGCCAGTCCCCGGTGAGCTGGTCCTCATCGGTGTAGTACTCCACCAGGGCACCGGCCGGGCTGTGGAAGTACCAGAAGATGGCCGAGGAGACCGGATGGCGGCCCGGGCCCAGTTCGGTGCCCCATCCCTGGCGTGACATGTGCATGCCGCCGCCGAACACCTCGTGCGTGTCGCGCACGGTGAAGGCCACGTGGTTGAGGCCGCGGCGCGCCTGGGGGGGCTGCAGCAGGAACAGGTCGTGGTGGCCGCCCTCGGGCGCGCAGCGCAGGAAGGCGCCGCGATCCGGGTAGCGGTCGGACAGGGCGAAGCCGAAGTTGTCCAGGTAGAAGGCGGCGGTGGTGTTGACGTCTTCGGTGAAGAACACCACGTGGCCCACCTCGATGGGCGTGGCGCGGTCGTAGGCCGGGCTGGGCCGGTTGACGCGGCCGCGCTCGCTCCAGGTGTTGGTCTGCGCGCACTCGATGTCGATGGCGCGTTTGCGCGTGACCTGAAAGCGGATGGCCAGGCCGTTGGGATCGGTGCAGCCGATGCGGCCGTCGCCTTCGATGAAGCTCGGCAGGCCGGCGATGCGGCTGCGGTAGCGGGCGATGTCGGCCTCGCTTTCCACGCCCCAGATCACCTCGCGCATGGTCGGGTCTGGCTCCAGGCCGGCAGGCAGACCCGGGCGATCGGAATGGGCCACCACCACGCGGCAGCCGTTGAGCGTCTCGAACACCAGCTCCAGGGCCTGCTCGCTCACCAGCTTCAATCCCCAGTCGAGGAAGAAGCGCCGGCAGTTCGCCAGATCGGCGGCGCCGTAGGTCACTTGATCAATACCCAGAACACTCATGCTGCGATCCTCGGGAGTTGTTTCTGTTATGAAACAGAGTTTCTTTATCGAAACGGTAGGAGGATTATAGGGAGCGCACTTTAGCCCCTACAAGTCCAAGACCCCTGGGTTTGGTCGGAAACCGACGAGCGGTGTTCAGTCGCCGTCCGGCAACCCGCGCACGGCGGCCGGTACGGTTCGCCGCACCAGCTCGGGCGCAAAGCCGCGCGCCGCCAGGAAACGCATCTGGCGGGCCCGCTCGGCGGCGTCGCCGGGCGGCTCGCCAAATTTCTTGGCCCAGACCGCGTGGGCGCGCTCGGCCTCGGTGCCGGCCAGCTCGGCCAGGGCGTCGGCCACCACCGCATCGGGCAGCCCGCGCTGCTGCAGCTCGGCTCTCACGCGCGCGGCGCCCAGCTTGGGCGCGCGGCGGTGCAGCAGGCTCTGGGCCGCGCGGGCCTCGTTCAGGAAGCCCTTGCTCTGCAGCTCGTCGAGCACGCGCTTCAGCGCCTCGGGGTCTTCGGTGTGCGCGGCCAGCTTGCGCTCCAGCTCGGCGCGGGAGTGGTCGCGCGCGGCCAGCAGGCGCAGCGCGCGTCCCTTGAGCGAGGGCTCGGGCTTATTCGGCATCACCCTCGTCGGCGGCGGCCGGCACGCTGCTGGGGTCGAACTCGGGCAGCAGCGGCACGCCCACGGCCTCGCGCACCTTGTTCTCGATCTCGTGGCGCAGCGCCGGGTTCTCGCGCAGGAACTCGCGCGCGTTGTCGCGACCCTGACCGATCTTCTCGCCGGCGTAGGCGTACCAGGCGCCGGACTTGTCGATGATCTTGTGGGTCACGCCCATGTCGATGATCTCGCCCTCGCGGCTGATGCCCTCGCCGAACAGGATGTCGAACTCGGCCGTCTTGAACGGCGGCGAGACCTTGTTCTTGACCACCTTGACCTTGGTCTCGTTGCCGATGGCGTCGTCGCCCTTCTTGATGGTGCCGGTGCGGCGGATGTCCAGGCGCACCGAGGCGTAGAACTTGAGCGCATTGCCACCGGTGGTGGTCTCGGGGCTGCCGAACATGACACCGATCTTCATGCGGATCTGGTTGATGAA
>CAMLQP010000008.1 GCA_946482115.1 uncultured Comamonadaceae bacterium | reverse complement strand
TGGAGCACCAGGAGAGCTACCTGCAGACGGTGTTCGGCTTCTTCGGCATCACCGACGTGCGCTTCGTGCGCGCCGAAGGCGTGGCCATGGGTGACGCCGCCAAGGCCGCCGCGCTGGACAACGCTCGCCGCGACATCGCCGCCCACGCCGGCGTGGCCGCGAACCAGGAACGCGTCAACCTCGCGGCCTGACGACAGACGGTTGTTTTGTCCGACCCGACGGCCTTTGGGCCGCGCGGGAACGACCCGGATACTCCGATTCAGTGGCCCAGGGCCACGGAATCGGAGGATCCATGACCAACGATCACACCCTCCTGCTGCCGCAGACCGAGCGTTTCCTGCAGGACACCCCCGGGCTCAAGTACCCGGTGGCACTGGCTGGCGCGTTTCCCCATATCGTCAACCACATCGCCGAGCTCAAGGACGACAAGCTCGCACTGCGCGACTACTTCCAGTCGCTCACCGTGGACGAACGCGGCGGCCGGGTGGGTTTCGCCTTTGACGTGCTGATGGACATCCAGGACCTGCGCGAAAGCCTGATCGGCGACGTCAACGGCTTCCAGTTCGACGAAACCAACAAATGGGTCTCCTGACGCCGGGGTCGGCGCGGCTGGGGTACAGTCTCGGCCACCGGCACGATGGCCGATCCGAAGAGAGACCCCCATGGCACGCACCGTTCACTGCATCAAGCTCGGCAAGGAAGCCGAAGGACTGGATTTTCCCCCCTACCCCGGCGAGCTGGGCAAGCGCCTCTACGAACAGGTCAGCAAGGAAGCCTGGGCCCAGTGGCTCAAGCACCAGACCATGTTGCTCAATGAAAACCGCCTGAACCTGGCCGACGCCCGCGCCCGCCAGTACCTGGCGCGCCAGATGGAGAAGCACTTCTTCGGCGATGGCGCCGACGCTGCAGCCGGTTACGTGCCGCCCAGCCAGTAAGCCATGGCCGAGAGCGTCCGCTGGTCGGACGACGGCACCCCGGAATCCCCCCGCTTCGGCGACGTCTACCGCACCCGTGGCCTGGACGGAGCGGGCGGGCTGGAACAGGCCCGCCACGTGTTCCTGCAAGGCTGTGGCCTACCCGAGGCCTGGCGCGGGCGCCCGGCCTTCACCCTGCTCGAAACCGGCTTCGGCCTGGGCCTGAACTTTCTGGCCACCTGGGCCGCCTGGCGCGCCGATCCCGCGCGCCCGCGCCTGCTGCATTACGTGGCGACCGAGGCCTACCCCGTCTCGGCCGACGACCTGCGCCGCAGCGCCACGCCGTGGCCCGAGCTCGCCGCCCTGGCCGAGGCGCTGGCCACGCGCTGGTGGGGCTTGCTGCCCGGCACCCACCGCCTGCGTCTGGACGGCGGTCAGGTGCTGCTGACGCTGGGCGTGGCCGACAGCACCACCTGGCTGGCCGGCCAGCGTTTCCTGGCCGACGCGGTCTTCCTCGACGGCTTCGACCCCGATCGCAACCCGGCGATGTGGGATGAGCCCCTCATGGAGCAGCTGGCGCGCCACGTCCGCCCGGGCGCGCGCATCGCCACCTGGACGGTGGCGCGCGCGGTGCGCGACGATCTGGCCGCCGCCGGCTTCCCGACGGAAAAGGCCGACGGCCTGCCGCCCAAACGCCACCGGCTGCAGGGCCGCTTCGCACCGGCCTGGGCCGACCACAAGCCCCTGCCCGAAGCCCCCGCACCCGGCCACGTGCTGGTGCTGGGCGCGGGCCTGTCCGGCGCGGCCATCGCCGCCAGCCTGGCCCGCCGGGGTTGCGACGTCACCGTGCTCGACCGTGGAGATCAGCCCGCCGCCGGCGCCTCGGGCCTGCCGGCCGGCCTGTTCGGCCCACACCTGTCCACCGACGACGCCTGGCTGTCACAGATCACCCGCGCCGGGGTACGCGCCACCTGGCAGCAACTGTGCGACGAAACCGCGCTGGCCGGCCACTGGAGCGGCAGCGGCGTGCTGGAGCACCGCGTGGGCCGGGGCCGGCACTGGCCCCATGCCGAGTCCGCCACCGGCGCCGACTGGACCCGGACCGCCACGGCCGCAACCCTGGCGCAGGCCGGCCTGCCCCCCGATGCGCCCGCCTGGTGGCACGCCCGCGCCGGCTGGGCGCAACCGGCCCGCCTGGTGCGCGCGCTGCTGGCGACGCCCGGCGTGCGCTGGCGCGGCGGGTGCACCGTGCAGCGGCTGCGCCGCGAAGACGGCGAGTGGGTGCTGGAGGACGATGCAGGCCAGGTGCTGGACCGCGCCGCCTGGGTCGTGGTGGCCGCCGGCCCGGCGACGCAGCACCTGGTGCCGGCGGCGCTGCCGCTGCACGCGGTGCGCGGCCAGATCACCGGCGTGCTGCACGGCCCCGGCACGCCGGCGCTGCCCGCGTTCGCCACCAACGGCCACGGGGCACTGATACCCGCCATCCCGACCGACGAAGGCCCGACCTGGTTCTGCGGCTCCACCTTCGACCGCAGCCGTGACCGGCCCGAGACCGACCCGGCCGACGACCGGGCCAACCTGTCCAGGCTGCGCGAGCTGCTGCCCGCGCTGGGCATGGCCTGCGCCGACAGCGCCACACCCGCCGCGCTGCGCCCGTGGTCCGGCGTGCGCTGCACCGTGCCCGACCGGGTGCCGCTGGTGGGCCCGGTGGACGAAGACCGGCTGCCGGGCCTGTGGACAGTCACCGCCATGGGCGCGCGAGGCCTGAGCCTGGCCCTGCTCTGTGGCGAGCTGACGGCGGCCCTGCGCTTTCACGAGCCCCTGCCGCTGGACGACCGGCTGGCGCGGCATCTGCGCGCCAGCCGTTTCGGCGCCTAGACCAGCGGCGGGGCCGGGGGAGTCCGGCTTACTTGCTCGCGCCCGTCGGGGGCGTCACCTGCACCCACTTGCCGCCCTTGACCTGGTCGATGGAGACCAGCTCGGGCGTCACGTGGTTGTTGGCCCAGCTCTGGCGCGCGTAGGTGGTGAAATCCTGGTGGCTCACGCCCTGTATCGCCTTGGCGAACGACTCCGCCGTCAGGTTGCGGCCGGCGGCTTCCAGGCCGGCGATGAACCAGTCGGTGTACGAGTACGCGTTGGCGGCGTTCTCGTCGGCGTCGTGACCGAAACGGGCCTTGTAGTCGGCCAGGAACTTCTTGGCCGCGGCGTCCGAGGTGTCGGCGTCATGCAGCTTCCAGCCGCCGATGCCGTAGAGGCCTTCCACCGCGTCCTTGCCCAGGCGCGCCACGATGCTGCTGCGGCCCGGGATGCCGGTCAGCACTTTGACGTCGGTCCAGTTGAGCTTCTTGACCTCGGCCATCACGCCCACGGTCTCGCGCACCACGGTACCCGCCAGGATCAGGTCCACGTTGGCGGCCTTCATGCGCGCCACCTGCGACGAGAAGTCGATGTCGCCCACCTTGTAGGCGGCCTCGGCGGCGGCGGTCTGGCCGGCGTCCTTCAGAGCGGCGTTGACGCCGGCGCGGATCAGGTCACCGAACGGGCCTTCCTGGTAGATCACACCCACGCGCTTTACACCCCAGTTCTTGATCACCCAGCCCAGGCCGGTGGCGGTGGTGGTGTCGTAGTTCTGCACCGTGGTGAACAGCAGCGGGCTGTTGCCGCTGACCTTCTGCACGATGGCCGAGGCCGCCCAGGGACCGAACACCACCACGCCGGCGTCGGTGGCGGCCTTGACGGTGGCGGCGTTGGGGCCGGAGCCGAAGGAGTTGACGATGGCGAACACGTTGTCGCTGCGGATCAGCTTCTGCACCGCGCGCACCGCCATCTGCGGCTGGCTGCCGTTGTCCTCGGTGATGAGGCGGATCTTGCGGCCGTGCACGCCCTTGGCATTGGCTTCGTCGATGCGCATCTGCATGGCGTTGCGCAGCATGGGCATGCCGGCCGCCGTGGGACCGGAAAGGTCCAGGTGCGTGCCGATCACGATTTCCGTGTCGGACACGCCGGCGGCGTGGGCGTGGCCCAGCCCCAGGGCCGTCGCCGAGACGGCGGCGGCGATCAGGTGGCGTCGGTTGAGTTTCATGGCTTGTCTCCTTGGTTGTGGTCAGGCGGGGTTGGAAACCTCAGTGTCGTACATGCTGTCGATCAGCGCGGCGTATTTGCGCGCGATCACCTTGCGCTTGAGCTTCATCGTAGGGGTGAGCTCCTCGTCCTCGGCGGTCAGCAGTTCGCCGATGATCCTGAAATCCTTGATCTGTTCCACCCGCGCCAGCTGCGGGTTGATGCGCTCGATCTCCTCGCGGATCAGCGTCACCACCTCGGGCGCGCGCGTGAGGCTGGCGAAGTCGGTGTAGGGCACCTGGCGCTCCTGGGCGAAGCGCGCCACGTGCTCCTGGTCGATCATCACCAGGCTGGTGAGGTACTTGCGGCCGTCGCCCACCACCACCGCGTCGGTGACATAGGGACTGAACTTGAGCAGGCTCTCGATGTGGCTGGGCGTGACGTTCTTGCCGCCCGAGGTGATGAGGATGTCCTTGATGCGGTCGCGGATCGCGAGGTAGCCATCGGGGTCGAGTTCGCCGCAGTCGCCGGTGCGCAGCCAGCCCTCGGCATCCAGCGCCTCGGCGGTCTTTTCCGGCAGGTTCCAGTAGCCACCGAACACGTTGGGGCCGCGGATCTGGATCTCGCCCTCGGCGCCGATGCGGATCTCGGTGCCGGGCCCCTTGACTCCGGCCCACCCCAGCTTGATGCCGCCCTTGGGCGTGGCGGTGCAGAAACCCGTGGTCTCCGTCATGCCGAAGGCCTCGCGCAGCTCCACCCCGCAGCCCAGGAACCAGCGGATCAGGTCCGGCGGCACCGGGGCCGCGCCGGTGAGCGCGCTCTTGACGTTCTGCAGCCCCAGGAAGACGCGGATGTTGCGCAGCGCCAGCCACTGCAGCAGGCGCGAGGGCAAGGAAGCCGGTGGCGGCGCCTCGCCGCGCAGGCGCGCCTCCACCGCCGGTGCGCCCAGCTCGCGCGCGCGCCGGTAGGCCCAGCGCGCGGGCGCGATGGCGTCACGCATGAACAGGTCGATCTGGGAGTACATCTTTTCCCAGAAGCGCGGTGGCGCGAACACCACGTGCGGAGCCACTTCTCGCAGGTCGTTGAACACCGTGCCCGAGCTTTCGGGGAAATGAACCACCAGGCCCACGGCCAGCGGGTTGAACACCGTGGCCATGCGCTCCGCGATGTGGCACAAGGGCAGGAAGGACACCGACTTGTCGCCCGGGTTCACGTCCAGGTAGAGCGGCGCCTGCGTCATCTGGAACACGACGTTGCGGTTCATGATCATCGCGCCCTTGGGCGCGCCGGTGGTGCCCGAGGTGTAGACCAGGAAGGCCAGCTCTTCCGGCCGCCCGGCGTCGATGGCGGCCTCGAAGCGTTCGGCGCCGCCCTGGGCCAGCGCCAGACCCTCGGCCAGGAAGTCGTCGAAGAAGACCACCCCGGCATCACCGAGCCCGCGCAGGCCTTCGCGCTCCATCACCACGATGAGACGCAGCGCCGGGCACTGGTCGCGCACGGCCAGCGCCTTCTCCAGC
The DNA here is from genome assembly GCA_946482115.1 of uncultured Comamonadaceae bacterium. The sequence continues at coordinate 20,772 of CAMLQP010000008.1, read as the reverse complement.
TGCTCCTGGTTCTCCACGAACAGGGCCTGCGCGCCGCTGTCCTGCAGGATGTGCTGCACCTGATCCGGCGAGGACGTGGGGTAGATGCCGTTGCCGGCCAGGCCCATGCACTGGGCGCCCAGGTCCACATACAGCCACTCGGGCCGGTTCTCGGCCAGCACGCAGACCACAGCGCCGCGCCGCAGGCCCAGCGCGTCCAGCCGCAGGCCGATGGCGCGCGCGCGTTCGTAGTACTGCGCCCAGGTGGTGCTTTCCCACAGCCCGCGCCGCTTGCGGCGCAGCGCCGGTTGTGCGGCCCATTCGCGGCAGCGGGCACGGAACACGCGCGCGGGCGTGTCCTGGCCCAGGAATTCGGGGGATGTCTCCATGTGTTTCGTCATACGTGTTCAGCGCCAGGTCTTGCGTCGTTTCCAGCGTTGCGCGGTGCCGCTCAGGCCCTTGTGGTCGCCGCCGCCCAGGTAGGACGCCTGAACGTCCGCCTTCCTGGCCAGCGCCTCGCAGGTGTCGGCGGCCACGATGCGGCCCAGCTCCATGATGTAGCCATCGTCGGCGTGCGCCAGCGCGATGGCCGCGTTCTGCTCCACCACCAGCACGGCGGTCTGGGTCTCATCGCGGATGCGGGTGATGATGGAGAAAATCTCCTTGGTCAGCAGCGGCGACAGGCCCAGCGAGGGCTCGTCCAGCATCAGCAGGCGCGGCCTGGCCATCACGGCGCGGCCGATGGCCAGCATCTGCTGCTCGCCGCCGGACAGCAGGCCGGCGTGCTGCTGCTCGCGTTCCTTCAGGCGCGGGAACCACTGGAACACGCGCTCCAGATCGTTGCGCACGCCGTCCGCGTCGCGCCGGGTGTAGGCGCCCATGGCCAAGTTGTCGCGCACGCTCAGGAACGGAAACACCTGCCGGCCCTCGGGCACCAGCACCAGACCACGTCGGCACACCTCGTCGGCGTCCAGGCCGTGCACCGGGCTGCCTTCGAACAGCACCTGACCCTTGAACGGATCGATCACACCGGACAGGGTGTTGAGCAGCGTGGTCTTGCCCGCGCCGTTGGCACCCAGCACCGCCACCATGCGGCCCGGGCGCACCTCCAGGTTCACGCCCTGCATGGCCACGATGGGGCCGTACCAGGTTTCCAGATTCTTGACTTGCAGCAAGGCTTCCACTTCAGGCTCCCAGGTAGGCGGCGATCACCGCCGGATCGCCCTGCACCTCGGCCGGCGTGCCCTCGGACAGCACCGCGCCCTGCGCCATGCAGATCACGCGGTCGGCCACGGCGCTGACCAGCGACATGTCGTGCTCCACCATCACCACGGTGATGCCCAGCTCGGTGCGGATGTCGTCGATCCAGAACGCCAGGTCGCGCGTTTCCTCGGGGTTGAGGCCCGAGGCGGGCTCGTCCAGGAACAGCAGCTCGGGCCGGGTGCACAGTGCACGGCCCAGCTCCACCACCTTGCGCACGCCATACGGCAGGCCGGCTATGAGCGCATGCCGCCAGGGCGAGAGGTCGAGGAACTCGATCACGGCCTCGGCCTGGGCGCGGGCCTCCTCTTCCAGCCGGGTCACGGCGGGCGTGCGCAGCAGCTGCTGCCACCAGGCACCGTGGTGGAAGCGGTGGCGCCCCAGCAGCAGGTTGTCCATCACCGTGGCGGCCTCGAACAGCTCGATGTTCTGGAAGGTGCGCGCGATGCCGTGGGCGGCGATGCGGTGGCGCGGCACCCGCGCCAGGTCCTCGCCCTTGAACAGGATCTGCCCGGCGGTGGGGTCGAACACGCGGGTGACGGTGTTGAGCATGGAGGTCTTGCCGGCGCCGTTGGGGCCGATCACGGCGAGCACCTCGCCCGCGCGGACTTCCAGGTTCAGTCCGGCGATGGCCTTGACGCCGCCGAAGGCCAGCGAGAGCTCGCGCACGCTCAGGAGTGGGGGATTCTGGCTCATCGGTAGCGCTCCGATTTCATATAGCGTTTCTGGCGCTTGAACGTGTCGCGCCGGTACAGCGGGAAGGATTCGATCAGCGCCCGCAGCTTGAGCCAGCGGCCGTTGAGGCCGGTGGGCTCGAACAGCACGAACAGCGCCAGCACCAGGCCGAAGATGAAGATCTCCAGCCCGAACTGGCGCGCCAGGTGCTCCGGCAGCAGCGGCTTGACGCGCGAGATGGCGGTGGGCAGCAGGCTGATCAGCGCCGCGCCGAGGATGGCGCCGCGCAGGCTGCCCAGGCCGCCGATCACCACCATCAGCACCAGCTCCAGCGACAGCAGCAGCGTGAAGCCGTCGGGCGTGAGGTACTTGATGTGGTGCGCCAGCAGCGCGCCCGCGAAGCCAGTGATGCCGGCGGACAGCGCGAACGCCGCCGCCTTGACCGCGTCGACATGGATGCCCAGCGAGTACGCCGCCGCCTCCGAGTCGCGCACGCCCACGAAGGCCCGGCCGATGGCCGAGCGCAGCAGGTTGAGCAGCCCCAGCAGCACCACGACCAGGGCCGCCAGGCACAGGTAGTAGAAAGCCTTGGGGCCGCCCAGCGACCAGGGCCCGATGGCGGCGTCGGCCACAGCCAGGCCGGTGAAGCCGCCGGTGACCGATTCCCAATGGCCGATCAGCTGCTCGACGATGATGGCGAAGGCCAGCGTCACCATGGCCAGGTACAGGCCCGAGACGCGGATGGCCGGAATGCCCACCAGCAGGCCCGCGAGCCCGGCGACCAGCCCGGCCAGCGGCAGCGACAGCAGCATGGGCACGCCCTTGCTCATGGCGTAGGCGTGGGCATAGGCGCCGATGGCGACGAAGGCCGCGTGCCCCAGCGACACCTGGCCGGTGTAGCCGGTCAGCACCATCAGGCCCAGGCTGGCGATGCACAGGATGAAGACGTAGGCCAGCTCGCCCAGCAGAAAGGGCGTGGCGAACAGCGGCACCAGCAGCAGCGCCGCCAGCAGCAGGCCGTAGAGCACGCGCTGGTCGGTGTGGCGCAGCAGCGCGAAGCCGTCGCGGTATCGGGTGTGGTAATCGAACTTCATACGCGCCTCCCGTGCGCTTCGCCCAGCAGGCCGCGTGGCCGGATGATGAGAACGGCGATCAGCACCAGGTAGGCCACGATGTCTTTCGACCCCTGGGGCATGTAGACGCCGGCGTATTGCTCGATCAGGCCGATCAGCAGCCCGCCGACGATGGCGCCGGGGATGCTGCCGAAGCCGCCCAGCACCAGCGCGGCCAGGGCCTTGAGCGTGACGAACCACAGGCTGATGTCCACCAGCGTGATGGGCGCCAGCAGCACGCCCGCCACCGCCGCCGTGGCGCCGGCCAGCGCCCACACCAGCGAGTTGACGCGCTTGACGCGCACGCCGTTGAGGTAGGCTGCCAGCTGGTTCTGCGACGAGGCCTGCATGGCCACGCCCAGCCGGGTGTGGCGGAAGAACAGGAACAGCACCGCCGTCACCGCGAGCGCGAAGCCCAGGATGACGAGCTGCAGGTCGGTGATGACCAGGCCGCCGATCTGGGTGGTCTGGTTGGTCCAGGGCGTGGGGTAGTTGCGCGACTCGGGGCCGAACCCCATGCTGACAAGCCCGCGGATCATGAAAGCCAGCGCGATGGTCAGCATCACGCCGGCGAACTGGGGCTGGCCGGCGATGCGGCGTATCACCAGCGCGTCCAGCCCGTAGGCCAGCGCCGAGGCGATGGCCACGGTGAGCAGCAGCGCCAGCCAGAACGGCAGGCCGACAACGGTGATCAGGCCCCAGGCCGAGAAGGCCGAGACCACGAGCAGGTCGCCATGCGCGAAGTTGAGCACCTCGGTGGCTTTGTAGATCAGCACGATGCCGAGGGCGACGAGTGCGTAGATGGCGCCGACGGCGATGCCATTGGCGGTTAACTGTGCGAAAACCTGAAGACTGGTGTTCATGGCTTGGAGGACATTTCGAAACCGACTTCCCACGGCAGCAGCGGCTGGTGGCAGTGGCCGCAGGACACGCGGGGCACGAACCCCTGGCCGCAGGCGTTGTGGGACGGACGGATGGAGCTGGGCTCGTGAAAGTGGTGCGCGCTGGCCCAGGTGGACAGACAGACGATGTAGCCGAACAGCCCCCGGCTGGCCGGCGTGAGCCGGTAGATGCGGCGACGCGCGTCGCTGCGGTCGGGCTGGTTGAGCAGCAGGCCGGCCTCCACCATGCTGGCCAGGCGCTTGGCGAGCACGCTGGGGCCTATGCGCAGCACGTAGGACAGCTGGTCGAAGTGATGGCAACCCAGCACCACGGCCGAGACGATCAGCAGGCTCCAGCGGTCCACCCGCAAACCCAGCGCCATGCCGGGTGCGTGGCCACTGGTCAGGCGCGGCGTGCGCAGCGGCGCGGCGGTGTCGTGTGGCAGCTTGGGGTTGGGCTGCAGGTGGAAATGCAGGTCGGTCATGGTGACCGCGTCGCCGCAGGCGCTGCACGAGAGCGCCGGGTAGAAGGCGTGACCACAGGTCTTGTGGATCAGGCGCGTGGGCAGCTCCACGTCGCGGTCGCCGAAGCGGTGCTCCCAGTCCCACACCATCAGCACGGCGTCGTACAGCGCCAGGCCCTTGGTGGTGAGGTGGTAGGCGTAGCGCTCGGGCCGCTCCTGGTACAGGCGCGGGCGCAACACGTCCATGTGCACCAGCGCCTTCAGGCGGTCGGCCAGCGTGTGGCGCGGTATGCGCAGCTTCATCTGCCACTCGTCGAAGCGGCGCACGCCCATGAAGGCGCCGAGCACGATCTGCGCGGTCCAGCGGTCGCCGAACACCTTGAGCCCGTGGCTCAGGGTGCTGGTCGACAGCGCGTCGCGCGTCAGGTCGCGGTCGAGGGTGTGAGGCATGGGTTCAGACGCGTTCGATCACCATGGCCACGGCCACGCCCGCCGCGCCGCAGATGGCCACCACCGCGCGCCCGCCGCCCCGGCGCTCGAGCTCGTCCAGCACCGTGCCCACCAGCGCGCTGCCGGTGGAGCCCATGGCATGGCCGAGCGCGATGGCGCCGCCGTTGACGTTGAGCCTGTCGTGCGGCACGCCCAGGTGCTTCATGTAGTGCAGCATCAGCGCGGCAAACGATTCGTTGACCTCGAACAGGTCGATGTCGTCCACCGTGAGGCCGGCCTTGGCCAGCGCCTTGCGGGTGGCGTCCACCGCCGCCGTCAGGGCCAGGGTGTGGTCGGTCGAGGCATCAGCCGTGGCGAGGATGCGCGCGCGCGCCTTCAGGCCCAGCCGCTGCGCCGCGCCCGGGCTGGCCACCAGCACGGCCGAGGCGCCGTCGGCCATGGCCGGGGAATTGCCCGCGTGCTGCACATGGTCCACGGCCGGAAGGCCGTAGCGCTGGCACAGCAGGGCGTCGATGCCGTACTTCTCGCCCATCGCGGCGAAGGCGGGCGCCATCGCCGCCAGGCCTTCGGCCGTGGTCCCGGCGCGCGGGGTCTCGTCCTGCGCCAGCACGGTGGCACCAGCGTCATCCGCGATCGGCACCACCGAGGCGAAACGCCCCCCGTCGCGCGCCGCCACCGCACGCTGCTGCGAGGCCAGCGCATAGTCGTCGCAATCGGCCCGGGTGAAGCCCTCCATGGTCGCCACCGCATCGGCCGCCAGGCCGATCGGCACCAGCGTGGTCTGGCGCTGGAAGTCCAGATCGTGCGTCAGCGGCCCCTGGTCGCTGGCCATGGGCACGCGCGACATCATCTCGACGCCGCCGCCCACCGCCAGCGCATCGTTGGCCAGCGCCTGCGCGGCGGCGAACTGCACCGCCGTCAGGCCCGAGGCGCAGTAGCGGCTGAGCGTCAGGCCCGAAGTGGCGTCGCTCCAGCCGGCGCGCACCAGCGCCAGCTTGCCGATGTTGGCGCCCTGCTCGGCCGTCTGGGTGACGCAGCCGAACAGGCCGTCGCACACCTCGGCGGTGTCCACTCCGGTGCGGGCCTGCAGCGCCTGCAGCTGTCGGGCCAGCAGATCCACCGGCTTGATGCCCCTGAGGGCACCCTTGTCGTTGCCGCGCCCGCGCGGGCTGCGCACGGCGTCGATGATGAGGGCGTGTGTCATGGTTTGTTCAGCGGAAAGAAGGCCGGGAAGAAGGCCGGTACGCGCGCGCAGTACGCGGCATAGCCGGGTTTGGTTTTCATCAGGTGCCGCTCCATCAGCGAGGTGGCGGAACCCCGGTGCATGAACCAGGTGATGTAGGCGACAGGCAGCAGCCCCAGCCAGCCCCAGGGCGAGGCCAGCGCCAGCAGGCCGTAGCCCCACCACATGGCGGTCTGGCCGAAGTAATTGGGGTGGCGCGTGAGACCCCACAGGCCGGTGTCCAACAACTGGGACGCGCTGCTGCGCGTGCGCTTGAAGCGCGCGAGCTGCCAGTCGCCGCCGGCCTCGAACACGAAGCCGACCAGCCACACCAGCGCACCCGCCAGGTGCCAGACGCCCAGCGGCTGCGGCCACGCCAGCGCGATCACCAGCGGCAGCGACCACACCCACAGCACCACGCCTTGCAGCAGGAAGACCTGGAAGTAGCTCCACCACCACCAGCGGGCGCCCGAGCGCTGGCGCCAGCGGGCGTAACGCGGGTCTTCGCCATGCGGGAGGTTGCGCCAGGTGATGTAGGCGCTGTAGCGGCCGAAGCCCAGCGTGGTCAGCAGCAGCAGCGGCCAGGCATCGGGCGGCGCGCCCAGGTGCGACCACAGCCACCACGGCAACGCCAGCAGCAGGTAGCCGTAGGCCACGTCCATGATGCTGCTGTCGCGCTTGACCAGGCTGACCAGCCAGACCACCGTGAGCCACGCCCACAGCCAGGCGGCGGCGGTCAGCCAGTGAAGCAGCAGCGTGCCACCCGGCGCCGGCCACGCGCCGGCGTACAGCAACCCGCCGGCCGCCAGCGGCAGCAGCGGGTACAACCAGCCGGCGCCCGTCCAGGGCCGGGGCAACGCCCACAGCCACAGGGCAGCCAGCGCCGCCCAGATCGCGAGCAGGTTCTGCGTCATTGCCAGCGGTCCACCACGAAGCTCACCACCGTGCCGCAGGAGCCGCCGATGTTGAGGGTCTGGATGCGCTCGGCGCCTCCGATCTGGCATTCGCCCGCCGTGCCGGCCACCTGCCGCGCCGCGTCGAACAGCATGCGCGTTCCGGTGGCGCCCACCGGGTGGCCACAGCCGATCAGGCCGCCGCTCATGTTCACCGGGCACTTACCGCCGGGGGCGATCACGCCCTCCTCCACCGCGCGCCAGCTCTGGCCCGGGGCCGTCAGGCCCAGGTGGTCGATGGCCATGTACTCGGTGGTGGTGAAGCAGTCGTGCGTCTCGATGCCGCTCATGGCCTCGACGCCAGCCACGCCGGCGCGCCGCCACGCGTCTTCGATGGTCTGGCGCACATGCGGGAACACATAGGGCTGGCCCTGGCTGCGCTCGATCTTGTCGAGCAGGCGCAGGCCGGCGTTGTGGTGGCCCCAGCCGGCGATGCGCGGCGTACCGCCGAGCGCGCGGCCATGGCGCTTCGCATGCGCCTCGGCGAAACGGGCCGAGGCCAGCACCACGGCGCAACCGCCGTCGGTGATCTGGCCGCAGTCCTGGCGGCGGGTGCCGGGCTCGATCACCGGGTTGGCCTCATCGTCGTCGGTGAAGCTCAGCTCGGTGAACTGCCACTTGCGCGTCTGCGCCAGCGGGTTGCGCCGGGCGTTGGCGTAGTTGATTTCGGCGATGCGGTTGAGGTGGCGGCGGTCCAGGCCGTAGCGGCGCTCGTACTCCTGCGCCAGCAGGCCGAAGGTGGCCGGCCACATGAAGGTGCAGTCGAAACCCTCGCGGCCCTGCCAGGCGGCGGCGTTCTGGTTGACCGAGGCGGTGTTGCCATCGGTGTTCTTGAACTCCTCCACACCCAGCACCAGCACACAGTCGTAGCGGCCGGCCTCGATCTCGGCCATGGCCGCGAGCACGCCCAGCGAGGACGAGGCGCAGGCGCCCTCGTGGCGCATGGCGGGCACGCCCCACAGCTCGGGCACCACCTGCGCCACCATGGAGCCCAGATGAGCCTGCTGGCGCTGCAGCTCGCCGAAGGCGTTGCCGACATGGATGCTCTCGATGTCGGATGCTTCCACGCCGCTGGCGGCCAGCGCTCCCAGCGTGGTCTCGCGCACCATGTCGGAGATGTCCTGGCCCTGGCGCGACCATGCCTTGGCGAAGTCGGTCTGGAAGCCGCCGAGTATGAAAACGGGTTGGCTCATGTCAGTCTCCTCAGGCGCCGTAGGGAAGACCACGCAGGCGCTGCGTGGCCTGGCGGTACTCGGATTCGAGGCGGTCCACCACCGTGCCCACCGGCTCCACGGCGCGCACCACGCCCAGGCCCTGGCCGGCGGCCCAGATGTCCACCCACTTCTTGCCCGCGAACGACTGGCTGCTGTCGTACTGGCGCTGGGGCGCGTCGGGCATGTTGTCGGGGTCCAGCCCGTTGGCGCGCAGCGAGGGCTTGAGCCAGCTGGCAGGCGTGCCGGTGACGCCGGCGCTGACGACCAGGTCGTCCACCGTGCCGTCCACGATCATCTGCTTGTAGGCGTCGGGCGCCAGGCTTTCCACCGTCGGTATGAAACGCGTGCCCATGTAGACATAGTCCGCACCGGCCGCCACCGCGCCGGCCACGCCCCAGCCATCGCTGATGCCGCCGCCGATGACCACGTGGCCGTCGAAGAACTCGCGGATGGCGCCGACGAAGGCGAACGGCGACAGGAAGCCGGTGTGACCGCCCGCGCCGGCCGACACGCAGGCCAGTCCGTCGGCGCCGGCCGCCACCGCCTTTTTCGCCAGGCCGATGGAAATGACGTCGGCGAACACTAGGCCGCCATAGGCATGCACCACCTCGATGGCGGGCTTGGGGCTGCCCAGCGCGGTGACGACGATGGGTGGCTTGTACTTCGCCACCAGCTCCAGGTCCTGCGCCAGCCGGGTGTTGGACGAATGCGTGACCAGATTGGCGCACCACGGCGCCACGCGATCCGCGCCCAGCTCGTCGCGCGCGGCCGCCAGGCCTTCGGTGATCTGCTTCATCCACGCATCCAGCGCCTCGATGGGCCGCGCGTTGGGCGTGGGGAAGGACCCCACGATGCCGGCGCGGCAGGCCGCCAGCACCAGCTCGGGGCCGGAGATCAGGAACATGGGCGCCGCGAAGACGGGCAGGCGCAGCGGATGATCAAACGGTTTCTTCATGAGGGAATGTGTTTACTCGGCAGCCTTGAATCCGGAAATGCGCACCGCCTCGGCCCAGCGGCGCGAGTCGGCGGCCATGAACCGGCTGAGTTCGTCGGGCGTGGACGGCAGGGTCTCGAAATCCCAGGTGCGCCATTTCTCTTTCACCTCGGGGGTGTTGAGCGCCTTGACAAACTCGGCGTTGAGCCGCGCGACCAGGGCGTCAGGCGTGCCGGCCGGCGCGCTGACGGCTGCCCAGATGTAGATGTCGAGATCGGGAAAGCCCTGCTCGCGGAAGGTGCCCACCTGGGGCATCAGCGGCGAGCGCTGCGGGCTGGTCACGGCCAGCACCTTGACCTTGCCGGATTCCAGGTGCGGCTTGACGGCCAGCAGCGGCAGGAAGGCCGCGTTCACCTGGCCACCCACCAGGTTCTGCACCGCGGGCGGCGTGCCGTTGAAGGGCACGTGGGTCATGTTCAGGCCGGCGCGCTGGTTCAGGATCACGCCCGCGAAATGGGAGGAATTGCCGGCCGTGAAGGACGCGAAAGACACTTTGCCGTCGTTCGCCTTGGCCCACTCGACGAATTCCCGGATGTTGTTGGCCGGCACGCTGGGATGCACCGCCATCACCATCGAGGTGCCCAGGAAATTGGTGACCGACTTGAAGCTCTTTTCCGGGTCGTAGGGCAGCCGGCTGAAGGTGTGCGGGTTAATGGTCATCATGCTGGTGTTGCTCAGCAGCAGGGTGTAGCCATCGGGTGCGGACTGGGCGACCGTCTGCGCCGCCAGGATGCCGCTGCCACCGGGCTTGGCCTCGATCAGCAGCGGCTGGCCGGTGTTCTTCTTGAACTCCTCGGCCACCACGCGCAGGGCCATGTCCAGCGTGTTGCCGGCAGCAAACGGCACCACGATGCGCACCGGCCGCTCGGGGAAGGCCTGGGCACTGGCGCCCAGGGGCAGGCTCGAGGCAAGGGCAATGGCGCCCAGCGCCTTCAGGGTGTGGCGGCGGTTCATGGTGTGTCTCCTTCTGTGGGTGTCAACAGGGGCTTGATCGCCGCCGCTACGTCGGCGGGGCGTTCCAGCGGGGCCATGTGGCCCGCGTTCTCTATCCAGATCAGCTCGGCGCCCGGCACGGCGGCCGCCAGCTCCTGCGCCAGCTCGGGCGGCGTCACGCGGTCGGCCCGGCCGCAGACCACCCGCACCGGCAGGCGCAAGGCCGCCAGCACCGCGCGGTGGTCGGCGCGCGAGGCGATGGCACGGTTCTGGCGGATGGCCGTGGGGCCACCCACGTCCAGCATCATCTGGCGCAGGGTCTCCATCAGCCGGGCATCGCCCTGGCTGTCGGCATGGGTGCCGAAGGTGGCGATGCCGTCCACCACCGCCGGGAAGCGGCGCTCGATGGCGGCGATGGTCTTCTCGCGCTGGGCCGCGCCTTCGGGCGACTCGGGCCGACCGTTGGTATCGAGCAGCACCAGACCCTGCACCGCGCGCGCAGGGTGTGCCAGCATCTCCATGGCGACGTAGCCGCCCATGGAAAAACCGGCCAGCACCAGCGGACGGCGGGCCGGCATGTCGGCCACCAGCGCCCAGGCGTCGCGCGCCATGGCGGCCAGCGTGTCCTGGGTGGTGAAGTCGGGGATGCGGATCTCGGCCGCGTCGCCCAGCGCGGCGGCCACGCCGTCCCAGACGCGGGCGTCGTTGAGCATGCCGGGCAGCAGCAGCAGAACCGGCTTCATGCGGCCACTCCCTTGCGCGCATCGCTGGGCGCCAGCGCCTTGGCGCGTTCGCGCAGCTCGCGCTTGAGGATCTTGCCCACCGGGTTGCGCGGCAGCGCGTCCACCAGCATCAGGTACTCGGGGCACTTGTAAACGGCCACGCGCCGGTCCTCGCGCAGGAAGCGCACCACAGCGTCCAATGTGGGAGCCTCGCCGGGCGCAGCCACCACGCAGGCGCAGACCTTCTCGCCCAGCACCGGGTCGGGCACGGCCACCACGGCCGCCTCGCGCACGCCGGGGCAGGCCAGCAGCAGGTTCTCCACCTCCTCGGACGAGATGTTCATGCCGCCGCGTATCACCAGATCCTTGGAGCGACCCACGTAGCGGTAGTACTGGCGCCGGTCGCCGGCGATCTCGAACAGGTCGCCGGTCTTGTAGAAACCCTGTTCGTCAAACGCGCGCCCGGTCAGCTCCGGCGAGCGGAAGTAGCCGCTGAAGATGGTGGGACCGTCAAAGCGCAGCTCGCCCGGCTGGCCGGCCTCGTGTATCTCCTCGCCGGTCTCGGTATCCACCAGCCGCGTGCGGATCTTGCGCGTGGTGGACACGTGCCAGTCGTAACCCTCCACGCCCGCGCGCGGGAAGAACTGGGCGCGCAATGTGGGATCGGGGATGTCCAGCTCGTTGCCCGACAGTGCCGCGCCCTCGTTGGAGCCGAAGTAGTTGACGATGTGCACGCCGTGGCGTTCCTCGAAGCCGCGCACCATCCAGTCCGACAGCGGCGCCGAGCCCGAACCTATGCGAGAGAGGCGTGCAAAGTCGATGCCCGACAGCAGTGCCTCGTTCTGCAGCAGCGTGTTGAGGATGGCCGGCGGCGACACGGTGTAGTCGATGGCCTCGTCGCGCAGCTGCTGCAGGAACACCGGCAGGCTGAACGGGTGGTGCTGGACGACGGTGGCGCCCAGCACCAGCCAGGCGGCGAAGGCGGTGGAAAAACCCGCCATGTTGATCAGCGGGAAGGGGTTGAGCAGCCGGGCCCGCGGGCGGATGCTGCCTGCCTCGATGATGGACGGCGCCACCACCAGCCACTCGTTGTGACTGCGCGGCACGCCCTTGGGCGCGGCCTCGGTGCCCGAGGTCCAGCACAGGGTCAGCACGTCATTGGCGGTGACGGCGGCCTCACGCTCGGCGCGGGCCAGGCGCTCGCGGCCGGCATCGTCCACGGCGGGCCAGAGCGATTCGATGCCACCGCCCCAGGCCAGCACATGGCGCAGCGCGGCGTGGCGGCCCTGCAGGCCGCGCCACATGCCGGCCGTGGCATGGCCCTTGTCGGCGGGTCCGATCCGCTCGAAGGTCGCCACGGCCACCGCCTGCGTGAGTTCGAGGATGTGGTCCAGCTCGTGCTCGCGGTACTGCACCGGCACCGGCGAGACGATCACGCCCAGGCGCGCGCAGGCCAGGTAGACCACGTACTGCTCGACGCCGTTGGGCATCTGCGCCATCACCACCTCGTCGCGCCGCACGCCCAGGTCCAGCAGCAGCAGGCAGAAGCGGTCCACCTCGGCCGCCAGCGCGCGCCAGCTCAGCCGGCGCGGCTCGCCATGGCCGAACTCGGCGCGGTTGGCCGCGTCCGCCACGGCCTCGTCGTCCGGGTGGTCACGCAGGTTGCGCTGGAACAGGTCCCACAGCGTGGTGGTGCCCCACCAGCCACGCTCGGTGTAACGCGCGATTTTTTCCTGGGGAACCAGAATCACGGGTCAGTACCCCCGCTTCAGACGCTCGCCGCTGACCCAGGTGGCATGGAAACCGTTGGGCACGCGCTGCGGCAGCTTGATGCGCGCCACCGGCCCCCTGGTGATGTCGTGGGCGTCGAAGATGGTGACGTAGGAAGCCTGCTTCACGTCATCCCACAGGAAGCCGACCAGATAGCCGTCGTCCTCGGCCTTCCAGTTGTCCTTGGGCGCGAACGGCGCTTCGCTGAACCACTTGTTCACGCCTTCGTGGTAGGTGGTGCAGCTGTCGCGCTCCAGGTCGTAGCGCACCAGGCCGCAGAAGCGCGGGTCCTCGGCGCGGTTGCTGCGGCCCATCAGCACGTTCCACGAGTAGCGGGTCTTGTGGCCCTGCATCCACGAGTTGATGACCGGAAACTCCTGGTTGATGATGTCGTCGATCACGCGCTCGCGCGTCTGGCCGGTGCGCAGGTTGAAGCGCCACTCGTAGAACATGAAGTCGTGTTCGAGGTTGGCCAGCATCTTGGGGAAGCGGTCCACCTCGACGTTGCCGCGCCAGTCGCGCGGCAGACGGAACGGCGTGCCGGTCATCACGATCTCGGTGCCGCCCTGGCCGTCGTCCTCTTCCCAGGCGTTGGACACGTGGTACATGTAGGTCGGCTTGGCCTCGAACCAGCGGATCTGCTCGGGCGTGCCGTGGCGCGGGATGACACCGAAGCGCGACGGCAGCTCGTGGTGGAACTTGAGCTTGTGGCGCCCGGCCGCGAAGGCCTCCATGTCGTAGAACAGCGGCAGGTCGTGCACCACGGTGTAGTTCTGCGTGATGGCCATGTCGTGCGGCAGGCGCGGGCCGGGCAGCTGCACCGGCATGAAGGTCTTGAGCTCGCCGTGGCGGTCCATCACGCCGTAGTGCATGTAGGGCGCTTCCTTGCCGTAGGCGAAGAACAGGAACTCGCCGGTGCGCTCGTCCACCTTGGAGTGCGCCGACACCGGCAGCTGCTTCATGCGCGGATCGAATTCGATGGTGCCCACCGTGGACAGGTCGTGCGGGCGCACCTGGTAGACCGAGCCGCCCAGGTACCACATGGAGATCAGGTGGCCGGCATAGAACTTGACGTCGGTGTTGGAGGTGTTCTTCAGCGGCGCGTCCGGGCGGTCCTTGCGCGGCGGGTCCTTGATGCCCTGCCACAACGCCTGGCCGGCGGCCAGCTCCTCGCGCAGGCCCTGGGTCATGACCCAGCGGTTGCGGTACTGGGCGCGGCCGCCCTCGAAATGCACGGCGTGCAGCATGCCGTCGCCGTCGAACCAGTGGTAGCGGCCGGCGGCCTCGAAGCGGCGGTTGGGGCCGTTGCGCACGTAGATGCCGGTGAGATCCTTGGGAATCTCGCCTTCGATGTCGGTCAGGTCCAGCGTCAGTTCCTGTTCGATCGGGGCGAAGCCCCCTTGCAGGACGGGAATCTCGTTCATGCCCATGGTGGTCTCCTTCAGGTGGCGGCGGCGGCGGGTGCCGGGCGGCGGGATTGGGAAATGCAGAAGCGGCTGGCCACGAAGGCCAGGTTCGTCAGGCTGGCGTTGCCGGCCGGGTTGAGGCCGGTGACGTGGTAGTCGCTGTAGGCGGCGGCGAAGTTCAGCGGCATCGCGCCGGTCAGGTTGATGGTGAGCTGCGCGCCGGCGCGGGCATAGGCGCGCTCGGCCTGTGCGATGTAGGACTCGTCGGTGGAATACAGGAAGGCGGTCAGACCGCCGCGCTCGCGGGCATCGGTGGTGGCCTGGGCCAGCGCGTCGGCGGCATCGGCGCAGCGGATCACGAAGCTGACCGGGCCGAAGCGCTCCTCGCCATACAGCTCGCGCGCGGTGGTGCCCACCTGCAGCATCAGCGGCGTGGAGGTGCGCGCGGCCGGGAACTCGGGGTGAGCGTAGGCCCGGGGTTCCAGCAGCACGCGGCCGGCGCGCGCGCCCTCCTCCCGCAGCTGCGCCAGCAGCGCCAGCGTCTGCGGGCTCTGGATGGTGGCCAGGATCATGGACGCCTTCTTGGGGTCGCCGGTCAGCGCGGCCACGGCATCGGCCAGGCGTTGCGCCACCTCGTCGAAGGGCACCATGCCGGCGGGCGTGCGCACGCCCTGCGCCGGCAGGTAGATGTTCTGCGGGCTGGTGCACATCTGGGCGCTGAACATGCACAGCGTGGTGGCCAGGCTGCGCAGCGCGGCCTCCAGGTCGTCGGCGGATTCGAGCACCACGGTGTTGCAGCCGGCGGTTTCGGTATAGGCCAGCGCCGGGTGGGCATTGGCCTCCACCCACTGGCCGAAGCGCACGCTGCCGGTGAAATCGACGATGGCGGTCTTGGGGTGCTTGACCAGCACCTTGCCGATGGGTTCGGCCACCGTGTCCAGCGCCAGCGTGACCAGGTTGGGGTCGAAACCGGCGGCGGCCAGCACCTGGCGGAACACCCGCACGCTGACGGCCATGGGCAGCACGGTGGCCGGGTGCGGCTTGACGATGACCGCGTTGCCGGTGGCCAGGCTGGCCAGCATGGACGGCCAGGCGTTCCAGGTGGGGAAACTGGCGCACGCGAAACACACGGCCACGCCGCGCGGCACCAGGCGGTAGGTCTTGTCGAGCACGATGTGCGACGGACCGAAGCTGCGCTCCCAGCGCGCGGTGGGCGCCACGGCGCGCATGGCCTGTTCGGCGTAGACCAGGGCCTCGATGCCGCGATCCAGCGCGTTCACGCCCGAGCCGGCGTAGGCCATGTTGGCGCTCTGGCCGGCGGTGTGCATCACGGCCTGCTGCACCTCGAACAGGTGCTCGCGGTAGATGACATCCAGCACCTCCAGCAGCACGCCCAGGCGGGATTCGATGGACGCCTCGGCCCAGGCCGGCATGGCGGCCTCGGCGGCGTCGAACAGCGCATCGGCGTCGGCGCGCGGGTAGGTGATGCCCAGCGGCTGCTGGGTGTAGGGGGACACTTCCTCGCCCACGTGGTCGCGCGTGCCGGGCTGCTCCAGCTCGAACGGCCGGCCCAGCTGGGCTTGGAACACGGCCAGCCCCCGGGCCTGCGCGGCGGCGGCGTCCGGGTATTTGGACGGCATCTCGGGGTAAGGGCTCCAGCAGTGGCGCTGCTGGCAGGCCTGGCGGGCACGCTCGAAGACCGCGCGGTGGCGTTCGTAGAGGTGGCTCATGCGCGCCTCCAGATCAGCCGGTGGTGGCGCGCCACGGCAGTGCCGGGCACGGTGTCGGAGGCTGACAGCGTGAGCGTGCCGTCGGCGCCAAAGTCCATGTTCCGCACCTGGTCGGTGCCGACGAAGTTGGGGTTGAGCGAGTGGGTCACGTGGTGCACCACCTGCCGGCGGCCACCCTGCTCGCGGATCTCGTAGGTGCCGGCGTACTGGAAATAGCTCTCGAAGGCGGCCAGCCGTTCGGCCTCGGGCGCGCTGCGCACGCTGTCGCTGGACAGCCGGCCCCGGCCGGCGCGGGCGATGCAGGCCGACATGCCGCCGTCATGGGTGTACTGGATCAGGCCGGTGGCGTCCGGGCCATACGGGTAGCTGGCCGGGCGCTGGTCGCCATAGGCGATTTCCCAGCGCACCAGGTGCCAGCTGCCGGCCAGCGGGTTGGAGGGGTCAACGCTCACCGTTTCTCCTAATAACTATTTCTATTGAACTCAATAGGCACATTGAAGCGCCGGACGCCGTGGCGGACAACCGGGTCAACCCGGCATCGACAGCAGGCCGTCGCGGATGTCCGCGCCGCTGGCCCAGCAGGAATGGGTGCCGCTGCACAGCTTGTGCGGCAGCTCCAGCCGGCAGACCGGGCCTTCGGCGAAGCGCCTGGCGTCGATCAGCAGCACCTCGGAGCGCTGCGTGTTCTCGTTGGTGATGAAGGTGACGAGGTAGCCGTCGTCCTCGCCCTTGGCGCCCACGCGGGGCGCGAACGGCGCCTCGCTGGCGTACTGGCCTTCGGGCAGCTGGATCTGCCAGGACTCGCCGCTGACCAGGTCATGCTTGACATAGCCGTTGAACAGGAACCAGCCCGGCACCTGCACCGCGCTGTAGGCGTAGCGGTAGGGTTTGGTGGCGTAGCGCAGGTTGAACATGCCGAACTCGAGGATGCGGTCGTCCAGCCGCTGCTCGGTGGTCTCGCCCGTCCTGAGGTTGAAGCGCCAGCGGTGCAGATGGGTCCCCATCTTGTACTGGTCCAGGTAGGACATCATGCGCTCGTAGCCGGCCGGCGCGCCGTCGTAGTTGCGCGGCATGGGCTCGTCCTGGAAGTAGCCGTCCAGCACGATCTCGTCGCCCTCTTCGTAGGCGTTGAGCCAGTGCAGCACGAAGGTGGGCCTGGCCTCGAACCAGCGGATGTCCTGCGGGCCGCCCCGGCGCGGGATGATGGCGAAGCGCGAGGGCATGTCCGGGTAGAAGCGCACCACGTGCTTGCCTTCTTTCAGCAGCTCGGGGTCCCAGAACAGCGGGAAGTCGTTGAGGATGGCGTAGTTCTGCGTGTACGCCATGTCGTGCGGCAGGCGCGGGCCGGGCAGCGGCACCGGCACGTAATGCACCAGCTGGTCGTTCCTGTCCACCACGCCGTAGTGCATGTAGGGCGCGTGCTTGGAGTAGTTGAAGAACAGCAGCTCGCCGGTGGACTCGTCCACCTTGCAATGGGCCGAGATGCCGTCCAGCGGCGACCACGGCGGAATGCCCTGCTGGTCCAGCGTGAGCGGGTCGAGCCGGTAGCCCTCGCCGCACTGGTAGTAGGTGGTCAGCGCCTTGCCGGCATGCACCACCACGTCGGTGCTCGACGCATCCTTGATGCCGCCGTGCGCGCCCCAGCCCGGGCGGCGCGACAGCGCCGGATCTTCCATCAGCCCGGCCCACAGGCGCTGGCCGGCTTCCAGCTCGGCACCCAGGCCCTTGGTGGCGATGAAGCGGTTGCGGTAGCTGACCTGGCCGTCGCGGAAGGAGACCATGTGCAGCATGCCGTCGCCGTCGAACGGGTGGTAGCGGCCCAGCGCCGGAAACACCGGGTTCTGCGTGTTGCGCAGGTAGACGCCGTCGATGTCGGTGGGTACACGGCCTTCCAGCAGCTTCAGGCCGGTGGCGTTGACCTCTTCGAGCAGCGGCGTCCAGGCGCCTTGCAGATAGGGGTGGTCACCCGGCTCGATGTGGTTCGGCAACCGCCTGACGACTTCGTTCGGCATGTCTGTCTCCGTTCGTTTTCACTATCGCTATCGAACTCAATGCCTGCAGCGTACACAGTCCGTCCAACAAACGTAGTAACCGAGGCGACAAGCCTGCGCCATACTGAGGGAAATTTCAACGCCGGAGACCCCTATGAACAGCCCCGCCATCGTGTGCCACCCCATCGCCCGGGTACGCGGCGGCCGCTCCGAGGCCACCAAGGACGGCTGGGGCCCGAACCGCTGCCGCATCGAGCTGGACGCCACGCGCTTCGGGCCCGAGGCGCTGATGGGGCTGGAGGCGGTGTCCCACATCGAGGTGGTGTTCCATTTCCACCTGCACCAGGACGAGGCCACGGAAACCGGCGCCCGCCACCCGCGCGGCCGCGCCGACTGGCCGCAGGTGGGCATCTACGCCCAGCGCGGACGCATGCGGGCCAACCGGCTGGGCGTGAGCGTCTGCCAGCTGCTGGCGGTGGACGGCACGGCGCTGGAGGTGCAGGGGCTGGATGCCGTGGACGGCACGCCGGTGCTGGACATCAAGCCGGTCTGGTCGGGCTACCTGCCACGGGGCGAGCTGCGCGAGCCGGCCTGGGCCCGCGAGCTGATGCAGGGCTACTGGTAAATAACCAGTCGTAATAGCGCAATCACGAAAATATAGTTTGAGATATGAAGGCGCGGACCTACAGTCCACGCCCATGCACGACCTCGCCTTTGTTTTTGCTGGATTCTTCGTCGGCCTCGTGGTCGGCCTGACCGGCGTGGGCGGCGGGTCGCTGATGACGCCCATCCTGATCTTCTTCTTCGGCGTCAAGCCCTACCTGGCCGTTGGCACCGACCTGCTGTTCGCCGCCTTCACCAAGGCCGGCGGCACCCTGAGCCTGGCGCGCCAGCGGCTGGTGCCTTGGCGCGTCGTGCTGCAGCTGTGCGCAGGCAGCGTGCCGGCCGCGCTGCTCACCCTGTATGTGCTGCACCGCGTGGGCCCGGCCAGCGAGGCGGTGCAGACGGTGATGACCACCACCCTGGGCGTCGCCCTGCTGCTCACCGCCGCCGCCATGCTCTACAAAGCGGCGCGCGGCAAGGTGCTGCCGCGCAGCCTGCCCGAGGCAGGCGTGGCCCAGGCCAGCCGGGCGCGCCACTGGCTGCTGCCGCCGCTGTTCGGCGCCGCCATCGGCACCCTGGTCACGCTCACCTCGGTCGGCGCCGGCGCCATCGGCGTCACCGTGCTGCTGCTGCTGTTCCCGCTGCTGCCGCTGCCGCGCATCGTGGCGGCCGACATCGCCTACGCCGTGCCGCTCACGCTGGTGGCCGGCCTGGGCCACGCCTCGCTGGGCTCGGTGGACTGGCCGCTGCTGGCCAAGCTGCTGGCCGGTTCGCTGCCCGGCATCTGGCTGGGCTCGCGGCTGATGCGCCACACGCCCGAGCGCGTGGTGCGCTCACTGCTCTCGCTGCTGCTGGCCTATGCCGGCCTGAAACTGTTCGCCCTCTGATTCCCACGACAAGACCATGTACCAGTACACCGAGTTCGACCGCCAGTTCGTGCAAGCGCGCGCCGCGCAGTACCGCGACCAGCTGGAGCGTTTCCAGGCCGGCACGCTGGGCGGCGACGAGTTCAAGCCGCTGCGGCTGCAGAACGGCTGGTACATCCAGCGCCACGCCCCCATGCTGCGCGTCGCCGTGCCCTACGGCGAGCTCTCCACGCCCCAGGTGCGCGTGCTGGCCCGCATCGCCCGCGAATACGACCAGCCCAGCGCCGCCGTCTTCCAGGGCGCCATCGAGACGCAGAACCGCCTGGGCGACATCCAGCTGCGCGACGGCCGCGCCATCGGCAGCCGCCTGACCACCGGCTACGCCCACTTCACCACGCGCCAGAACGTCCAGTACAACTGGATCCCGCTAGACAAGTCGGCCGACGTGATGGACCTGCTGGCCTCGGTCAACCTGCACGGCATCCAGACCAGCGGCAACTGCATCCGCAACATCACCAGCGACGAGCGCGCCGGCATCGCGGTCGACGAGGTCGCCGATCCGCGCCCCTACGCCGAGATCCTGCGCCAGTGGAGCACGCTGCACCCCGAGTTCGCCTTCCTGCCGCGCAAGTTCAAGATCGCCATCACCGGCGCACGCGAAGACCGCGCTGCCACCTACTGGCACGACGTGGGCCTGCAGATGGTGCGCAACGAGGCGGGCCAGCTCGGCTTCAAGGTGCTGGCCGGTGGCGGCATGGGCCGCACCCCCACCATCGCCACGGTGATGCGCGAGTTCCTGCCCTGCGACCAGATCCTCAACTACCTGGAAGCCCTGGTGCGCGTGTACAACGCCTGGGGCCGCCGCGACAACATCTACAAAGCCCGCATCAAGATCCTGGTGAAGGCCGAAGGCCAGCGCTACATCGACGAGGTGGAGGCCGAGTACCGCCGCATCGTCGAGGAAGACGGCGCGCCCCACACCATCACCGCCACCGAGTTCGAGCGCGTCAGCGCCAGCTTCGTGCCGCCCGCGCTGGCCTGCGACCGCAAGAGCGCCGACGCCAAGATCGCCCACATCCTGCGCGCCGCCGCCGAGGACGACGTCGAGTTCGGCCGCTGGCTGCAGCAGAACGTGGCCGCCCACAAGAACCCCGACCTGCGCGCCGTGACGCTGTCGTTCAAGCGCCTGGGCCAGGCCCCCGGCGACGCCACCGCCGACCAGCTGGACGCCGTGGCCGAGCTGGCCGACCAGTTCAGCGCCGGCGAGGTGCGCGTGACGCACGACCAGAACCTGGTGCTGCCCTGGGTGCGCTGCGACGCCCTGCCCGAACTCTGGCGCGAGGCGCGCCGCCTGGGCCTGGCCAAGCCCAACATCCGCCTGCTGACCGACATGATCGCCTGCCCCGGCGGCGACTTCTGCGACCTGGCCAACGCCCGCTCCATCACCGTGGCCGAGGCCATCACCGAGCGCTACCAGGACCTGGACGAACTGCACGACCTGGGCGAGATCGACCTGCACATCAGCGGCTGCATCAACAGCTGCGGCC
>CAMLQP010000007.1 GCA_946482115.1 uncultured Comamonadaceae bacterium | reverse complement strand
CCATGCCCAGCGACAGCGCCAGCTGCATGGCCTTCATGGTGTCGTCGCGGCAGTCTGGGTAGCCCGAGAAGTCGGTCTCGCAGACGCCGGTGACCAGCACCTGCAGGTCGCGCCGGTAGGCCAGTGCCGCCGCCAGCGTGAGGAACAGCAGGTTGCGCCCGGGCACGAAGGTGTTGGGCAGCCCGCCCTGCTCCATGCGAAAGGCCATGTCGCGGGTGAGCGAGGTCTCGCTGACCTGGCCCAGCACGGCGACATCGAGCAGGTGATCCTCGCCCAGCCGGCTGGCCCACTGCGGGAACTGGCGCCGGACTTCCGCCAGAACCGTCAGGCGAGCGTCCAGCTCGACGCGGTGGCGCTGGCCGTAGTCGAAGGCGATGGTCTCGACGCGTTCGTAGCGCTGCAGGGCGTGGGCCAGACAGGTGGTGGAGTCCTGGCCACCGGAGAAGAGGACGAGGGCGCTGGTGTGCATGCGCCCATGTTACTCAGTGCGTGCCGGGCGTGACGTGGTTGAGCATGCGGATCAGGGCGCGATTGACATCGTCGAGGCGGAACTCGCCGGCTTCGCACAGGGCGGGCGTCTCGGCCATGGCGGCCGGGTTCTCCAGGTGGCGCGCCAGCTGCAGGAAGGGGTGGTAGGGGCCGGTCTGGCGCAGCAGGGCATCGAGCATGCGGCCCGACAGCGGCAGACGCTCCAGCGCCTCGGCCAGCGGCTCCTGCAGCAGGCCGTCGAGCTCGGCGAACAGGCCGGTGGTGTAGATCTCGGCGCGCAGGTCGTTCTCGGGGCCGGGATCCATCAGGTATTCGGTCAGACGCGCCCGCAGCACCATGGTCTGGCGCACCGGCCGCATGGCGGTGTCGGTGTCGGCCGCACGCGACTGCTCGTAGAGCCACTGCCGCACATTGCCGTGCCCCAGCAGCATGACGGCGTGGCGCAGGTTCGTGACCTCGCGATTGCCGCCAAAAGCCACCGAGTTGACCATGCGCAGCAGCCGATAAGCCAGCACCGGGTCGCCGTTGAGCAACTCCTGGATCACTTCCAGCGGACGGTCGGCGTCCAGCGCCTTCTGCACCTGGCGTATCGACACCGGATCACAGGTGATGGGGTCCTTGCGATGACCGTGCAGCACGTCGTCGACGGGCCAACCGCACACGCCCCAGGCCTGTGCATCATCCAGGCAGTGCTCGGCCAGGGCGCGGCTGCCGATGTGCTGGTAGGCCTGACCGGGCAATATGGGCGTGGGCGCGTTCTTGCGGCCCTCCTCGCGCGCGGCCACGGCCTGCAAGGCCTGGGCCACCTGCTCGGGCCATAAGCTGAGCATGCAGCTGGGGCGCGCGCTGCCCGGCACCACCAGCGCACGCGCCAGCGGCGACGCCTGCAGCAGCGTGTGACCCATGCGGCGCGCCACCAGCACTTGCTGGCGCAGCGCCTCGGTGGCGAAGTCACCGTCGTCCGGCAGTTCCAGCCAGATGTTCTCGTGCGGGCTCAGCGACAGCGCCTGGCCCAGCAGACGGCGGTCCTCGAGGGCGACCAGTACCAGCGGTGCACCGGGCACGTGCTCGGTCTCCAGCACCTGGAGGAAATGCGCCGCGTCCACCACCTCGGGGTGCAGTGGATGCACGCGCAGGCGCACGGCGGCCAGCTCGCGGTCGCGGCCCCAGATGGGCTGGTAGGACAGTACGACGTGGTCGAGGATGTTCAAAGACATTTCGGTAGCGCTCACAAGTACACAACGAGCCGGTGCCGGGCCGCCCCAGGCCGGCTCAGCCCCCTTGGGGGGCAGCGACCCACACGCAGTGGGGGAGCATGGGGGCCACTACCTCATGCAATGTACTGGAACAGCGAGAGGCGTTGCACCTGGGCGTAGGATTGCAATGCGGCCTGCAGGGCCACCTGCTGGGTCTCGAACTGGGAGATGCCCTTGACCATGTCGAGGTCTTCCTGATCGGACTTTTCTTTCTGGTGGAATACCGACTTGTCCTCGAACACCGCCTGCATGGAATCGGCGCGGTTGAGCCAGTCGCCCAGGCGGCCGCGCACATCGAGCACGCGGTCCAGGCCCACGTCCATCTCGGTCAGCACACGGCCGATCTCCTGGGCGATATGGGCCGGCTGGTTGGTGCCGGTGTAACGCAGCGCATCGATGGCCGACTGCATGGTGGCGAACAGGTCGCCGGGCGCGCTGGCAGTGATGTTGATCTGGTCACCATTGGCCGGAGGCCCCTGAAGCTCGAGCTCCAGTCCCTCGAAGCTGATGGTCATGCCCGCCTGGTAGGTCGTTGCCGGAACGACCTGGGTGGCGGTGGTGAGGTTGGTGACGGTGAAGTCGAAGCCGCCGTTGCCGTTGTCGACGAAATCGATCTGGTAGTCGTCGCCGGTGGGCGTGGCGCCCGCCGTGACACGGCCCACGGTGGTGTAGACCTGCCCCTGATTGGCCGGGTCCAGCGACACCGAGAAGGTGCCGTTGCCGGTGGGCACACGCATCCACACGGCGCTGCCGTCCACCGCCTGCGGCAGCGAGGTCTCGGTGGCCGCGTACTGGCCGGTCTGACCATTGAACTGCACCCCGGCTCCAGGGCCGTAGACGTCCACGAAAGGTTTGCTCGATCCACCCAGACCGCCGAACAGCGTGAGACCCGAGGTGTCCTGGCGGTTGGCCACCGCGAGCATCTGCTCGCGCAGGCCCTCGATCTGCTTGGCCAGGTCTTCGCGGATGTTGGCAGTGAGCGTGGGGTTGCCGGCCTGCACCATCAGTTCGCGCGCCCGGTGCAGCAGGTCGTTGGCCTCGCCCAGCGCGCTTTCGGCCTGGGTCAGGGCCGTGCGCGAGGCGTCCAGCGCCTTGAGATCGGCCTCCACGCGGGCCAGGCGGTTCTGCGCGCGTTCGGCCAGCGTGGCGGCCACGGCGTCGTCGCTGGCACGCGTGACGCGCTTGCCCGACGACAGCTGCTCCTGCGTCTTCACCAGATCGCTCTGGCGCTGGCTGATGTTCTGTATGGTCCGGTCGTACATGTTGGCCGTGGCCACGCGGTACAGGCTCATGTCGTGTCTCCCCGGTTCAGCTGAAGCTCTGGATCAGGATGTCGAAGGTGCCCTGCGCTACCTGCAGGAACTTGGCCGAGGCCTGGTAGGCCTGCTGGAACTGCAGCAGGCGCGCGGCCTCCTCGTCGAGGTTCACACCCATGCGGCCGGCGCGGGCCGCCTCGGCGTTGGCGGCGGCGGTGTCGGAGAACTCGGCCGCCAGCTTGGAGGTCTGCACCTTGTTGGCCACGCCTGAGAACACACCGACGTAGCCATCCCCCAGCGTGACGCCGCCGAAGCTGTCGACATCGCGCAGGTTGAGCATCGCCTTGGCATTGCCGAAGCTCTGGCGCGCCTCGTTGGCCGTGGCCGGACGGATCTCCAGGGAATCACCGTTGTTCGGCACGCCGCGCAGCACGATCTGCCAGCCGCCGAAGTCCAGCGGTTCTCCGGGCGTGTACTGGGCCGGTGCGGCCGGTATCTGCCCCGGGCCGCCGTTGACATCGAAGCGGCCATCGGCGGCGTTGTAGGTGAGCGTGGTGGTGGCGTAGGGGCCGGCCGCGGTGGCCGACAGGCTCTCCACCGTGAGACCGCCCGTGTTGGCGTTGTTCACCGTCACCAGCACCGGGCTCGCGGCGGCCAGGTTCTCGGGTCGGGAGATCGCCACGTTGATGTTGCGCGCGGCATCCGAGAACGGGCGGATCAGATAGGCATCGCCGGCCGCGGGCGCGCCGGTCACGTCCAGCGTCAGGCCATCCACGGTGGCCGGCAGCGCCACGCCGGTAGCCACGGCAGCGCCATCGGAGCGGCGCAGGATGTCCCAGTCGGTACCGTCGAAACGCAGCTCGTAGTCCGAACCGACAAAGGCCGTGGGATCGGACACGGTGGCGGTGATGGTGGCCGCAGCCGGCGTGACGCCGTCGAACTGCACCCCGGTGCCGACAGGCATGGGCGAAAGCGAATAGATGTCGGTGCCGGGGTTGCCGTTGAGGTCCAGGCCGAGCCGGTGCTGGGCGTTGGTCTGCGTGGCCAGCGACAGCGCCAGGCGGCCGATGCTGTTGACGGTGTCGGGCAGGTCCTCGTTGACGAACTTGAGCAACCCCTTGAGGTCGCCTCCGGCGAGGAACCCCTCGTTGAGCTTGAAGGATTGCCCCGCCTGCACGATGTACATGTCCAGGCGCTGCGGATCCAGCGGGTTCTTCTGCACCTGCAGCGTGCTCGCCTGCGCGCCCAGCACCAGCGGCTGGCTGCCGCCGATGAACACCGTCAGACCGCCATTGCTGGCCTCCACCGTGGTGGCCTGCACGTAGGTGTTGAGCTCCTTGACCAGCTGGTCGCGCTGGTCGAGCAGGTCGTTGGGCGCCCGGCTGGAGCCTTGCGCCTCGATGATGCGGCGGTTGATGTCGGCCAGCTGCTGGGCCAGGGTGTTGACAGCATCGCGCGACTCCTCGATCTGCAGCGTCGCCGACAGGCGCAGTTCGTCCAGGTTGGCGCTGGTGCTGCGAAGGCGTCCTGCCAGTTCCTCGGCACGCGAGATCACCACCGTGCGGGCTGTCGTGTCGGCCGGGGAAGACGCCACGGCGCTCCAGGCATTGAGTGCGTTGTTCAGCGATACGCCCAGGCTGGCGTCGCCCAGCGGGAACAGCGATTCCAGCTGCTGCAGGCGCTGGTAGCGCACCGCATCGGCCGATGCCACCGAGTGGGTAAGCTGGGCTTCGCGCGTGAGCTGGGCATCAAAGGCACGGGTCACGCCCGCGATCTCCACGCCCTTGCCGAAGTAGCCGTTGCCCAGGAACTGGCCCGGCGTGGTGGTCAGCTGTATGGTCTGGCGCGAGTAGCCTGCCGTGTTGACGTTGGCGATGTTGTTGCCGATGACCTGCAGTGCCGCCAGGTTGGTGGTCAGCGCGCGGCTGGCGATGTTGAGGCTGCTCACTGGAAGACCTCCGTGCTGCGCACTGCGGCGCGAGCGCCTTCGGGCGGCCGTGCGGCGCTCATACCTGTGCGCGCTGCAGCTGCAGCGTGGTGTTGATGGCGCGGCTGAGCTTGGCGGCGTACTGCGGGTCGGTGGCATAGCCGCCCTGCTGCAGGCCCTGGGCGAAACCTTGCGCCGAATGCAGGTTTTCCATTGCCTTGGCGTAGCGCGGGCTCTGGCTGATCAGGCGCGCGTAGTCGCGGAAGGCGTCCTCGTAGGAGTCGTAGGCGCGGAACTTCGCGGTCATCTTGCGCGGCTCGCCATCCACGTACTCGGTGGTGGTGATCTCGGCCACCCTGCCGGTCCAGCCAGCCGTGGCCTTGATGCCGAACAGGTTGAAGGAGTTGCCGCCGCCGGCCGTGCGGATCTCGCTGCGGCCCCAGCCGGTCTCGTGCCCCGCCTGGCCGATCATGAAACTGGCGGGGATGCCGGTCTCGCGTGCCACGGCCTGAGCCGCGTGGCGGTGCTGCTCGACGAAGCGCGACTGCCGCTCGCCGCCCTGCACCCGGTCCAGCGTGCTGGCGCCGCCCGTGGCCGGCAGCGCCTTCTCACCGGGCGGCGCGGTGGTGACCTGCCGGGACAGCTGGCGTTCGATCATCTCGGAGAGGCCACCGGGCAGGCCGGTCAGCTTGAGCGCCAGCTGCTCGTCCAGCATGCCGGTGCTGAGCTCTTCCTCCTGGCTGTCCATCAGGCCTGACTTCATGGTGGCCTCGCGCATGCTCTTGAGCAGCTCGCGCATGAACAGCGCCTCGAACTGGCGCGCGGTTTCCTTGAGCGCGGCGCCGCTGTCCTCGCCAGCCAGGCGCTTGAGGTCGTTGAGCGCGTTGCCGTCGACCGCCAGGCCCTTGTGGCCCGAGAGCGAGGAAAGCGCGCTCATATGATTTCCAGCTCGGCGTTCAGGGCGCCGGCGGCCTTGATGGCCTGCAGGATGGCCACCAGGTCCTGCGGCGTGGCGCCCAGCGCGTTCAGCGCCTTGACCACGTCGGTGAGCTGGGGCGCGGCGTCGAGCTTGATCAGAGACCCTTTGTCCTGGCGGATCTCGATGCTCGCCTGTTCCGTCACCACGGTCTGGCCGCCCGACAGCGGGTTGGGCTGGCTGACCTGCGGCGTGGAGCTGATGCTGACCGAGAGGTTGCCGTGCGCCACGGCGCAGGGGCCGAGCGACACCGCCTGGTTGAGCACGATGGAACCAGTGCGCGCGTTGACCACCACCTTGGCGATGGGCGACGAGGCCTGGAAAGGCAGGTCTTCGATGCGCGCGAGGAAGGACACACGCTCGTCCGAGTCCTGCGGCGCGCGCACGCGCACGCGCCGACCGTCGATCGCACGTGCCGTGCCTTCACCCACGGCGCGGTTGATGGCCTGCGCCACGCGGCTCGCGGTCTGGAAATCGTTGGCATTGAGGCCCAGGTCCACCGAATCGCCGACCAGCAGCGGCGTGGGAACCGCGCGCTCGACCTGCGCGCCCTGCGGGATGCGGCCCGCGCTCAGGTGGTTGATGGTGACGCTGCTGCCACCGGCGGACGCGCCCGCGCCACCCACCAGCAGGTTGCCCTGAGCCAGGGCGTAGATCTGGCCGTCGGCGCCCTTGAGCGGCGTGGCCACCAGGGTGCCGCCGCGCAGCGATTTGGCGTTGCCGATGGAGGACACCGTGACATCGATGTGCTGACCCGGCTGGGCAAAGGCCGGCAGCTGCGCCGTCACCATGACGGCGGCCACGTTCTTGAGCTGCAGCCGCACGCCCGGCGGCAGCGTCACGCCCATCTGCTGCAGGTAGTTGGCCAGACTCTGCGTGGTGTAGGGCATCTGGGTGGTCTGGTCACCCGTGCCGTCCAGGCCGATCACCAGGCCGTAGCCGGTGAGCTGGTTGCTGCGCACGCCCTGCACGGCGGCCACGTCCTTGATGCGCATGGCGCTTGCCGGCCCTGGCAGCCCCAGCGCGATCAGCGCCAGGATCAGCAGCAGGATCAGGTTGCCGGGGGAGAGTATGGGTTTCATGCGAGGAGACTCCTCGGCCCATTGTCCGGAAACTTAAAAAGGCAGAAGCGACAAAAAGAACCGGGAAATCCAGCCAAATGTCTGCGCATCGAACTGGGCGCCCCGCCCCCGCGATTCGACCCGCGCGTTGGCGATGGAGGTCGACGGCACCACATTGCCAGGCTGGATGTTGCGCGGATCGACCGTACCCGAGAAGCGCAGCACGTCCACGTTCTGGTTCACGCCGATCTGCTTGTCGCCGACCACCACCAGGTGGCCGTTGGGCAGCACCTCCACCACGGTGGCGGTGATGATGCCGCTGAAGGTGTTGGTCGACTGGGTGGCGCCTTCGCCCGAGAAGTCGTTGTTGCTGGTGGCGCCTGCCCCCAGGCGATTGAGCGTGCTCGCGCCCAGGAACGGGAACGCGGTCACACCCGCCTGCAGGCTGGAGTTGCGGTTGACGCTGGAGTTGGAACTCTGGCTCGCGCTCAGCCGCTCGGTGATCTGGACCGTCAGGCTGTCGCCCACCATGCGGGCACGCGGATCCTCGAAGGCCGGACGGTAGCTCGCCGCGGCGAACAGGCTGCCGGTGGGAATGGCGTCGGCCCCGGCGGCACGCTGTTGCTGCTGCGGCCACTGGATAGGTTCGGCCTTGCGCACCTCGACTTCGGGAATCTGCGACAGGTTGGCGCAGCCCGCGAACACGGGCAGGGCCAGCGCGGCGGCGATGAGCTTGTTCATGGCGGACCTCGCGGATGGCGTCACAGCTGGTTGAGGCGCTGCAGCATCTGGTCGGACGTCGAGATGGCCTTGGAATTCATCTCGTAGGCGCGCTGGGTCTGGATCATGTTGACCAGCTCCTGCACCACGTTGACGTTGGACTGCTCCAGGAAACCCTGCATCACCGGGCCGAAGCCGGGGCTGTTGGGCGCGCCGGTGGTGGGCGCACCCGAGGCGATGGTCTCGCTGAACAGGTTCTGGCCACGCGGCTCCAGGCCGGCCGGATTGACGAAGGTCGCCAGCTCGATGGTGCCGACCTGTTGCGGCGTCGGGTTGTTGCCGACCACGGCGGTCACGGTGCCATCGGCGGCGATGGAGACCGAACGGGTGGTGGTGTCCTGAATGGTCACGCCCGGCAGCACGCGGTAACCGCTGGAGGTGACCATCTCGCCTTCGGCGTTGAGCTGGAAGGTGCCATCACGCGTGTAGGCGGTGGTGCCGTCGGGCAGCTCGATCTGGAAGAAGCCGCCACCGTTGATGGCGACGTCGAAGCCGTTGTTGGTCTGGTTCAGCGTGCCCTGGGTGTAGGTGCGCGCGGTGGCCACGGTGCGCACGCCCAGGCCCAGTTGCAGGCCGGTGGGCAGTTCGGACTGCTCGGAGCTGTTGGCCCCCACCTGGCGCAGGTTCTGGTAGATCAGGTCTTCGAAGATGGCGTTCCCGCGCTTGAAGCCCGAGGTGGCCACGTTGGCCAGGTTGTGCGAGATGACATCCAGTTGGGTCTGCTGGGCCTGCATGCCGGTTTTGGCGATCTGCAGCGAGTTGATCATGGTTTTCTCCTTAACCGCTCAGGCCCAGCAACTGGGCGGCGGTCTGGTCGTTGCGTTCGGACGTCTGCAGCAGGCGCATCTGGGCTTCGAACTGGCGGGCCACGGCGATCATGCCGACCATGGCCTCGATGGGATTGACGTTGGAGCCCTCGAGCATGCCGTCCTGCAGCCGGGCGTCGGCGTCCTGCGGCAGGGGCGCGCCGTCGGGGCTGCGGAACAGCCCGTCCGGCCCGCGCTTGAGCTTCACCTCGTTGTTCGGCACGACCATCTTGAGCCGGCCGACCAGCTGGGAGGGCTCGTTGCCGACCTGGGCGGACACCGTGCCGTCGGCGGCGATGGAGACATAGGCGCCTTCGGGAATGGCCAGCGGCGCGCCACCGTCGTCCAGCATGGGCAGGCCGGTGGCGCTGACCAGCGTGCCGTCGGACGACACCTGCAGTGCGCCGGCCCGGGTGTAGGACTCGCGGCCATCCAGCGCCTGGATGGCGAAGTAGGCGTTGCCACGCGCGGCGATGTCGAGGTTGCGGCCGGTGCTCTGCATGCTGCCCGGCTGATCCAGGTGGCCAGCCGTGGCGTCGAGTGCGAACACGCGTGTGGTCGTTCCCTCGCCGCGCAGTGGCACCGAGCGGTAGGTGGACATCTCGGCGCGAAAGCCGTTGGTCGAGACGTTCGCCAGGTTGTGCGCGATCGCCTGCTGGCGGTGCACCAGGGCGTTGGCACCGGTCATCGCGGTGTAGATGATGCGGTCCATGGCGTCGTCTCCTCAGGGCGTCTCAGCGCAGGTTCACCAGGGTGGACAGCACCTGGTCCTGGGTCTTGATGGTCTGGGCGTTGGCCTGGTAGGCGCGCTGGGCCGTGATCATGTTGACCAGCTCGGCGGTGATATCCACGTTGGACTCCTCCAGCGCACCCTGCCGCACCGTGCCGAAGCCGGGGTCGCGCGGTGCGCTGGTGATGGGGTCGCCTGCGGCCACGGTCTGCAGCCAGTAGCCGCCACCCTGGGGCTGCAGGCCCTGCAGGTTGCGGAAATTGGTCAGCGCCACCTGGGCCGAGAGGATGGACTCGCCGTTGGAGTAGCGTGCCAGCACCGAACCGTCCTCGGAGATGGAGACGCCGGTCAGCTCGCCCGGCGGGTAGCCGTCCTGGTTCAGCTCGAACACCGAGAAGCGGGTGCCGAACTGGGTCATGCTCTCCAGGTCGATGGAGACCGGGAAGGTTGAGGCTGGCGAGGTGGCGTTGGTCGGCACGTTGATGGACAGCGGGTCACCCGCGACGCCGCCAAACGGCGTGATCGCGTTGACCGTGCCGTTGGGGTTGAAGTCGATGTCGGCGATCTCCTCGGTGGCGCCGCCGCCCGAAGTGCCGAACACCTTCCAGGTGTTGAGGGCGGTTTTCACGAAGTTCAGGCGCACCGGGATCTCGATGCCCTGGGTGTCGTGCACCACCAGCGACGTGCCGTAGGTCTCCAGCGGCGGGTCGTAGGTGCTGGCTGCAGGCGGAACGGCAGGTGTGACCACCGTGGCGATGTTGGCGCGCGCGTCCAGGTTCAGGCCGGCGATGATGGCGGTCGACTGGCGCGCAGGAATGCCGGCGGCAGTGGGCAGCTGGATGGGTGACAGGGAGTCGGGGCTGCCGCGGATGATCTGACCGGTGACCGGATCCACCTCGGTGTAGCCGGTCAGCTGGGCTCCCTGGTTGGTGACGATGTAGCCGTCCTTGTCGAGCTTGAACTCACCCGAGCGGGTGTAGGCGATGCTGCCACCCAGCATGGCCACGCGGAAGAAGCCCGGGCCGTTGATGGCGAGATCGAGGTCGTTGCCGGTCACGGTCACATTGCCCTGGCTGAAGATCTGGGCCACATTGGCCACCTCCACGCCGATGCCGCCGCCTGAGCCGCCCGTGGCCCCGATGGAACGGGCGTACAGCTCGGCGAACTCCACGCGGCTCGCCTTCATCCCGGTGGTGTTGGCGTTGGCGATGTTGTGCCCGATCACGTCCAGGTTCTGGCTGGCGGCCTTGAGGCCCGATAGGCCGGTGTTGAAACTCATGGTGTTCTCCGGTGGGGAAAGTGTCGGGTTCAGCGGAAGGCCAGCACGTCGGTATAGGCGTAGGCCTTGCCGCCTTCGGTGCGCAGGCGCACAGCGCCTTCGACCATGCCGACCGATTCGACCTTGAGGCTGGACAGCGTGCTGCTGGTGATGGTTTCGGTTCCTTTGGTGGCGCTGACCTTGAAGCCGGCCACGGTGGCAAGGTCCACGCCGGTGCTGTCCCAGTCGAACCAGTGCTGGCCGGCCGGCAGGCCACCGAGCTCTATGGTGTCCAGCACCTGGCCGGCGGTGCCCATGATCTGCACCTTCACGTTGTCGGCGTCGGCGTTGAGCATCAGGCCGCCATGGGCGGTGGTGCCGTCGGCGCCATAGCCCAGGGTGTTGCCGTTGACGACAGCCTGCTTGCCAATCAGCGAGGTGCTCTGCAGCGCCTGCATGGAAACGAACTGCTCGGACAGGCCCTTGAGGGTGGCGTTGAGCTGCGTGATGCCGGTGACCGTGTTGATCTGCGCCATCTGCGAGGTCATCTCGGCGTTGTCCATCGGGTTGAGCGGGTCCTGGTTGCTCAACTGCGCGACCATCAGCTTGAGAAAGCGGTCCTGCGCGGCCTGAGGGTCGTTCTTGGCCGCGGTGGCGGTGGCGTTGTAGGCCTCGATCTCGGCGCTGGTCAGGGGTTGCATGAACATGACGGGTCCTTCTCAGCGAGGCTCATTGCCCCATTTGCAGGGTTTTCAACAACAGGTTCTTGGCGGTGTTCATCACTTCCACGTTGTTCTGGTACGAGCGCGAGGCCGAGATCATGTTGACCATCTCCTCCACCGGGTTGACATTGGAATGGGTCACGTAGCCCTGGGCGTCGGCGTTGGGGTGCGAGGGGTTGTGCACGCGCCGGTTGGGCACGTCGCTCTCGATCACGTTCTGCACTTTCACGCCCTGCGAAACCTGGGAGCCCATGGGCACGGTCTCGAAGATGACCTGGCGCGCCTTGTAGGCCTGGCCGTCCGGGCCGGCCACCGCATCCGCGTTGGCCAGGTTGCTGGCCACCACATTCAGGCGCTGCGCCTGCGAGCTGATGGCGCTGCCGGTGACGCCGAAGATGTTCAACATGGACATGGCGGATCCTCTCTCACTGGCCCGTGATGGCGCTCAGCATGGTCTTCACGTGGCCGTTGATGAAGCGCAGCGTGGATTCGTAGCGGATCGCGTTGTCGGCGAAGTTCGCGCGCTCGCGGTCCATGTCCACGCTGTTGCGGTCCAGCGCCGGCTGGGTCTGCACGGCGTAGGCCAGACGGTCGGGGCTGCTGCCAGCCTCGGCACCGGCCAGGCGCATGTGCTGCGGGTGCGAGGCCGTGACCACGGCGCCGGTGCGCACCCCGCCCTGCGTGCTGCGCAGCACCGTCGCGAAATCGAAGTCGCGCGCGGTGTAGCCGGGGGTGTCGGCGTTGGCGATGTTGCTGGCCAGCATCTGCTGGCGCTGCGCGCGCAGCACCAGCGAAGTGGACAGGTTGTCCAGCCGCTGGGTCATCTGCTCTAGCATGGTCGCCTCCGCTGCGAGGTTGAATCGGGCGGGGCACCGGCACATCGCCCGTACCCCATGCGGAAAGATTGTCCGGAACTTGAGGGCGGGACATCGCCGGAAAAGGCGGGTCCATGCGGTGCATTTCGCGGCTTTGCCCCGGGGTCGCGGGGGTAGAGTCCAACCTGTATCCGTGTCGGAACCTGCCATGCCAGTCCTCGCCGCCTCCAACTTCGTCTGCCTGCTCCGGGCCTGCCTGGCACTGAGCCTGGCCGGCTGGCTGGCACTGCCTGCCCAGGCCGGCGAGACCAGCGAAGCCGGCGAGGCAGCCGGCC
Source organism: uncultured Comamonadaceae bacterium (assembly GCA_946482115.1). The sequence continues at coordinate 14,261 of CAMLQP010000007.1, read as the reverse complement.
TGGAATCGCTGGCGCGTGACTGGGTCGGCCAGAACCTGGCCGGCGACGGATCCGCATCCGCCCTGCGGCCTGAAATCGAGGTGGGCAGCCTGGACACCCGGCTGCGGCTCGCGCCCTGCCAACGCGTCGAACCCTATCTGCCACGCGGCTCGCGGCTCTGGGGCCGCAGCCGCATCGGCCTGCGTTGCGCCGACGGCCCGGGCGGCTGGAACGTGTTCCTGCCCATCACGGTCAAGGCCTGGGGCCCGGCCTGGGTGATCCGCCAGCCGGTCGCGCCCGGCGCCACGCTGGCGGAGGAAGACGCCGAGCTGACCGAGGTGGACTGGGCCGAGCACCCCGCGCCGGTCCTGGCTCGCCAGGAGGACTGGCTGGGCAAGGAAAGCGCCCGCGGCCTGATGCCCGGCACCGTGCTGCGCCAACCCATGATCCGCCCGACCCAGGTGTTCGCCGCCGGCACCCAGGTCAAGGTGGTGGTGGTCCAGGGCACCATGCGGCTGGCGGCCAGCGGTCAGGCGGTTTCGCACGGCTACCTGGGGCAGAATGCACGGGTGCGCATGCCCAACGGCAAGGTGCTGTCGGGCCGGGTGTTGCCGAACAGCACTGTCGAGCTGCAGATCTAGCAAAAATGATAGCCCTCCTAGACCCGAAGCCCTAATCAACGGCCAAAAAAGGGTAAAGTTCGTCGCACACCGGTCGATAACCCTCTCAAACCGCCCCTACAGGGGCTTGGAGAGTGCCATGAAAGTCAACACCCTGTCAGACAAGCCCGCAGGCGCCATCACCGGCGCCGGCAAGGCCGTGGACAGGTCGTCGACCTCGGCCACCGGCAAGTCCGCCACCGCCACGCCCGTCGGCGAAAGCGGTGTCACCGTATCGCTGTCGCCTGTCACACAGAACCTGACGGGCGGTGTGGCCCGTTCCTCGACCGATGTCTTCAACGCCCAGAAGGTGCAAGCCGTGCGCCAGGCGATCGACAACGGTTCGTTTTCCATCAACGCCGAAGTCATCGCGGACAAGCTCCTGTCCAACGCCCGCGAGATGCTGAGCGTGGCCGCCAAGTAAGGCGCGCCAGCCCACCCCGATGCCCGACACCCCCGGCAACACCGTGCCAGCACCGCTGGCCACGGTGGTTTTGGCGCTGGATGCGGTCGAGCAGGCCCTGCGTGACGGCCAGGCGCAGGCGCTGCCCGGCCTGACCGAATCGCTGGCCCGGGCCTTGCAGGACAGTCAGCGGCAGCTGAACCTGCCCGAAAGCGCGGAAAAACTGGATGGTCAGACGCGTCTTGCGCTGTCGTCGATCGGTGCGCGGCTGGCCGCGCTGCGCGAGCTGCTGATGCGCCAGGCCGGCTCGGTCAACCGCTCGCTGGCCGCGCTGTTCCCGGCCGAGGAAGCCAACGCCTACAGCCGCCTGGGCCAGGGGCCAGGCAGTGCGGTGGCGCCCCCCCGCGTCAGCAACAACACCTCGCTGAAGGCCTGACGGCTTCTCAGTGCTCCCGCAGCCGCGCGCGCAGCCGCGCGATGGACTGGCTGTGCAACTGGCACACGCGCGACTCGGTCACGCCGAGCACGGCGGCAATTTCCTTCAGGTTCATGTCGTGCTCGTAGTACATGCCCATCACGTGCTGCTCGCGCTCAGGCAGTTTCTTGATGGCCTCCACCAGTGAGGCACGCATGCGCTGGTCGCGCAGCAGGCTGGAAGGGTCCGCCTCGCCGTCGGTCGGCAGGTAGCGGTCGAGGAAGTGGTCCTCGTCGTCACCTTTTCCGTTGATGTCTTCGAGGTACACCAGCTGGGTCCCGCGCACGCGGGCCAGCATCTGCTGGTAGTCGGCCAGGTTCATGCCCATCTCGTCGGCGATTTCGGATTCTTTGGGGGCGCGCTGCAGCTTCTGCTCCAGCCGGTGGACGGCCAGTTCGATGTCCTTCTGCATCTTGCGCGAGCCGCGCGACATCCAGTCGCCGTCGCGCAGTTCGTCGAGCATGGCGCCACGGATGCGCTGGCTGGCGAAGGTCTCGAACTGCACCCCCTGCGAGGGCTCGTAGCGCGCCAGCGCCTCGGTCAGGCCGATCATGCCGACCTGGATCAGGTCGTCCACCTCCACGCTGGCGGGCAGCTTGGCCATCATGTGATGGGCCAGCCGGTGCACCAGCGGGCTGTATTTCTTCAACTGGTCATCGCGGTCCAGCGTACCTTTTTGGGTGTACATCAAGGGCTCCGGAAGGCCATCTCCTGTGCGGGTTGCCGGGACTGCCAGCCAGCCGGGTGGGGCCCCCGGGCGGCTTGCGCCGCCAGAGCGCTGTCGAGCACCCGCAACCACCAGCTCTCGGGCACCGAAACCTGCCCGGCGGCATGGTCGTCATGATACGCCACCGGCCAGCTTTGCACCGTCTCGCCCAGGTGCTCGCGGCAGCAGCGCAGCACGGCCTGCTCGGCACGCTGGAGCACGGCGCGGCGCGCCGGCACATGCATGGGCACCAGCACCGGCCGCACGCCGCCGGCGTGCAGCAGCACCTTGAGCGCGTTATAGGCCGAGACCACCGCGCGCGGGCCGCCGTCGAGCGCGACCAGCGGGTGCACGTCGCTGTCCATCATCAGCATGGCCAGCACATCGGGTGGGGCGCTCAGCAGCACCAGGGCGCCGGCGGGCATGGCGGCCAGGAGGCGCTGGCGGGCCTCGGCCGCACCCTGCTCCCGCGCCTGCTCGCACAGCGCCAGCAGGCCATCGCGCGCGGACACCACGGGCGTGTGGCCGTCGAAAGCGGCCAGCGCCGCCAGGCCGGCATCCGGCTGGCGCAGCCAGTGCGACAGGCCGTCGGCCTGCTCGGCCGCCTGGCCATCCAGCACCAGCACGGGCGCGCCGCCCTGCCAGGGCTGGCGCGTCAGCAGCCACAGCAGCTGGAGCGCGGCGGTGCTCTGCGGCAACGCGGCCACCGCCACCAGCCGGGTCGGCGCCGGGCCGGCGATGTGCTGCAGGCCGCTGGCCTGTCCAGGGAAATCACGCATGCCAGCCGCCGTCCAGCACCACGTTGGAACGGCCCGGCTGGGCGAAGAAGAAACCCAGCTCGGCGTTCTGCGGGTCGTGCGGCGACTTGGCCGCGTTGCCCAGCGACAGCCGCACCAGGGCGGTGGCGTCGGGGCGCTGCCAGTCCTCGGGCACGCGCTGGCCGGTGCTCACGCCGCGCAGCACCACCTGGTGGCGGATCAGCGCATCGACGGCCGGCCCCAGCTTGGGCGCCTCGTCAATCTTGGACAGCACGGCGCCGTAGAGCTCGACCGATTTGTAGGCGTTGAACACGTCGTCCAGCGTATCGCCGTGGCTGCCGGCGTTGAGCACCAGCAGCTTCTTGATCTTGGGATTGGCCAGCACCTCCAGCATGTCCTGGATGCGCGGGTCGTTCTGGCCCAGGCCGGCGGTGTCGATGATCACCATGCGCTTGTTGGCCAGCAGCGCCAGCAGGTCCTGCAGCGCGGCGCGGTCGTGTGCGAGGTGCGCCACCACGCCCAGCATGCGGCCGTAGGCGCGCAGCTGCTCGTAGCCGGCGATGCGGTAGGTGTCCAGCGTGATCAGGCCGACGCTGTTGGCGCCGTAGGCCTTGACGCACTGCGCGGCCAGCTTGGCGGCGGTGGTGGTCTTGCCGACGCCGGTGGCGCCCACGAGCGCGAACACGCCGCCCTCATCGCAAAGCGAGGAGCTGCTGTCGGCCACCTTGAGGTTGCGGCTCAGCACGTCCTGCATCCAGCGCATGGCCTGCGGGGCACCGAGTTCGGGCGGCATGCGCTCGAGCACCGCGCGCGCCACGGTGGGCGAATAGCCGGCACGGATGAACTTGAGCATGAGCGCGGACTGCACCGGGTTCTGGCGCGAGGCGCCCAGCCAGGACAGCGCGTTGAAGCGGTCCTCGATCATGTCCTTGAGCGCGCTGAGCTCGTGGGTCAGGCGCGCGTCGCCGCCGGCCGGCTGGGCGGCGGCCTGCACGCGCTCCGGCGCCCGCTCGGACGCGCGCTCAGGCGGGCGCTGGGGCGCGGGCCGGGCCTGGGCCGACGCGAACGCGGCGGCCAGAGACGGCGCCTCCGCCGTCTGCGCGGCGGCGGGCTGCGCGGCCATGCCCAGGGCCTCGCGGCGCTTGCGCAGCATGCGCTCGCGCACGTAGTCCTGGAACGACAGCGTGCTCATGGCCAGGGTCTCGGTGTCCTGCTCGACACTGCTGGAGGACATCGTCGGCGACATCGGCGCGCTGGCGGCCGCGCGCTGCTCGAAGCTGCGGCTGCGTGCGGCCGGCTCGTGCGGCACCGAGCGGGGCGCCTGGCGGGTGGCCTGGCCGGCCAGGGAATCCAGGTTTTCCTCGGCGGTGGCCACGACCTCGAAGCCGTTGTCGGTGCTGCGGCTCGACAGGATGACCGCGGAGTCGCCGAACGCCTGGCGGGCCTTGGCCATCGCCTCGCGCGACGTGGGAGCAAAAAAGCGTTGGACGTTCATGTGGCGACCTCTCCAAGAATCGGGCCTATGCGGATCAGATGCGTTTCAGGGATCTCGCTGTGCGCGAGGACCTGCAGGCGCGGCGCGGCGCGGCGCAGCAGGCGCGCCATGGCGGCGCGGATGTTGTCGGGGACCAGCAGGCAGGCCGGCACGCCGTGCTCTTCCTGCCGATTGGCCACCTGGGCAGCCGACTGGGTCAGCATCTCGGCCACGCCGGGGTCGAGCGCGCTGCCGCCGGTGCCGCCCAGGGCCTGGGTCAGCAGGCGCTCCAGGCCGGGCTCGATGGCGATGACCTCGAGCTCCTTGGTGGGGCCGTAGATCTGCTGCACGATGGCCGGCGACAGCGCCATGCGCACGCGGCGCGCCAGCTCGGCCGGGTCGGTGGCCTGGGTGGCGTGCTCGGCCAGCGATTCGATGATGGTGCGGATGTCGCGCACGTGCACGCCTTCCTCCAGCAGCAGTTGCAGCACCTTCTGGAACACGCCGATCGGCACCATCTTGGGGATGACTTCCTCGATCAGCTTGGGGGCGAGCTTGGTCACGTGTTCCACCAGTTCCTGGGTCTCGGTGCGGCTCAGCAGCTTGGCCGCCTGCACCTGCATCAAGTGTGACAAATGGGTGGCCAGCACGGTCTCGGAATCAACCACGGTGTAGCCTGCCATTTGGGCGTTTTCGCGCTGGCGCTCGTCCACCCAGTGGGCCGGCAGGCCGAAGGCGGGGTCGGTGGTGGGGGTACCGATCAGCGGCGTCTTGACGCCGCCGGGGTTGATGGCCAGGAACATGCCGGGGAACACCTCGCCCTCGCCCACCACCACGCCGCGCAGCGTGATGCGGTAGGCGGTGGGGCGCAGCTCCAGGTTGTCGCGCACGTGCACCGCCGGCGGCAGGAAACCCACCTCCTGGGCGAACTTCTTGCGCACGCCCTTGATGCGGGTGAGCAGGTCGCCCTGGCGGCTCTTGTCCACCAGCGGAATCAGGCGGTAGCCCAGCTCCAGGCCCAGCAGATCCACCGGCTGCAGGTCGTTCCAGGTGGCCTCGGTGTCGGGCGTGGCGGCGGCAGCCGCCGCGGCCTCGGCCGCTTCGTCAACCTGCGGCTGGCGCGCCTGGTAGGCCAGCCACCAGGCGAAGCCGCCGAAGACAGCCGCGAAGGTCAGGAAGATCAGGTTGGGCATGCCCGGGATCACGCCCAGCAGCGTCAGCACGCCGGCGGTGATGCCCAGCACCTTGGGCGAGCGCAGCAGCTGGCTGACGATCTGCTGGCCCAGGTCCTCGTCCTTGCCCACGCGCGAGACCACCATGGCCGCCGCCACCGAGATCAGCAGCGCCGGTACCTGCGCCACCAGGGCGTCGCCCACGGCCAGGGTCAGGTAGAAATCGGCCGCCTGGCCCGCCCCCAGGCCGTGCTGCAGCATGCCGATGGCGAAGCCGCCGATGATGGTGATGAAGAGGATCAGGATGCCGGCGATGGCGTCGCCGCGCACGAATTTGGAGGCGCCGTCCATGGAGCCGAAGAAGTCGGCTTCCTCGGCCACCTCGGCGCGGCGCTTCTTGGCTTCCTTCTCGTCGATCAGGCCGGCGTTGAGGTCGGCATCGATGGCCATCTGCTTGCCGGGCATGGCGTCCAGTGTGAAGCGCGCGCCGACCTCGGCGATGCGCTCGGCGCCCTTGGTGACGACGATGAAGTTGATCACCACCAGGATGGCGAACACGATCAGGCCGACCGCGAAATTGCCGCCGATCAGGAAGGTGCCGAAGGCCTCGATCACCGCGCCGGCGGCACCGTGGCCGGTGTGGCCTTCCATCAGCACCACGCGGGTGGAGGCGACGTTGAGCGACAGGCGCAGCAGCGTGGTCAGCAGCAGGATGGTGGGGAAGACGACGAAGTCCAGCGCCTGCTTCATGTAGGCGGCCACCATCATCACCGTGAGCGCGGTCGCGATGTTGAGCGTGAAGAAGGTGTCCAGCACCCAGGTGGGCAGCGGCAGCACCATCATGGACAGCACCAGCATGACCAGCAACGGCGCGGCCAGCGCGCCGACGTGGGCGCCCTGCCCGGCCAGCCAGCCCTGTGTCCGGCGGATCATTGCGTTCATGCGGGGGCTCCTGCGGCCTCACGGCCGTGGTGGGGATCGAGCGAAACGGGCACGTCGGGCACCGGCGGCTCGCCGGGCATGGGGCCCTCGCCGCGCAGCGCGGCGCGCAGCTGGTACACATAGGCCAGAACCTGGGCCACCGCGTTGAACAGCGCCGAGGGGATTTCCTGGTCGATCTCGGTGTTGGCGTAGAGCGCGCGCGCCAGCATGGGCGACTGCAGCACCGGCACCTCGGCGCCGCGCGCGGCGTCGCGTATGCGCAGCGCCACCAGGTCGGCCCCCTTGGCGATGACGCAGGGCGCGCGCATGGTCTTGTCGTCGTACTTGAGGGCCACCGCGTAGTGGGTGGGGTTCATCACCACCAGATCGGCCTTGGGCACGCGGCTCACGCTGTTGCCCTGGGCGATCTCGCGCTGGCGCTGGCGCATGCGGCCCTTGAGCTGGGGATTGCCGTCGCTTTCCTTGTGCTCCTCCTTCACCTCCTGGTGCGACATGCGCATGCGGTGCCGGTGCAGGTGCTGCTGCAGCGGCACGTCGACCAGCGCCACCAGCAGCACGATGGCCAGCAGGCTGCCGATGCCCACCGTCATCCAGTCGCCCAGCTGGGCGATGGCCGACTCCAGCGGCCGCATGAGCAGGGAGCCGAAATCGAACATGTGGGTGCTGACGAACACGCCGCCCACCACGGCCAGCGCGGCGGTGATGAAGCTGAGCTTGAGCACCTCGAAAAACTGCTGGCGCGAGAACAGGCGCCCGAAGCCGCTGATCAGGCCGATCTTGGAGATGTCGGGCGTGAGCGGCTTGGTGCTCAGCGCGAACGAGCCCGAGGCAAGCAGGGCCAACACCGCCAGGCCAATCACGATGCCGCCCAGCACCAGGCTGAACAGCAGGCCGTGGCCGAAGGCGTCGACGAGCTGGCGGGTGATGGAGGGCCCGGCGCTCAGGCTGCGGTGGTCGAACACGAACTGGGTGCGCATCGCGGTGCGCAGGTGCTCGTAGCCCCAGGGCAGCAGGATGGCCAGCGTCGCGAGGCCGCCGCCCAGCACCACCAGGTGGGTCAGGTCGCGCGAACGGGGCACCTGGCCATCCTCGCGGGCCTTTTGCAGGCGCCGGGGCGTGGCGGGCAGATTGCGATCCTGGGTGGACGATTCCATGGGCGGGTGACAGCGAAACTTGGAAGGATTGTCCAAGCCGCCCAGGGCTTCTAAAGCGCAAAAAGGGCCGGAGAACCGGCCCTTTTAAAAGAGGTTTTCGCCGCGGGGCCTAGAACCCCAGGCTGGCGAGCAGGTCGTCCACCTGCGACTGGTCGGTGACCACGTCGGAGCGGCCCTCGGCGTTGACCACCGGGCCCTGCAGGGCCGGGGCGGGCTTGTCCGCGTCCTTGCCCTTGCCATCGGCCTTGTCCAGGCCGGCCACGGTGTGCGGCGCGGCCTGCAGCAGCAGCTGGAGCAGCTGCCCCTCGATGGTGGCCGCCAGCGAAACCACGCGCTTGATCACCTGGCCGGTCAGGTCGTGGAAGTCCTGGGCCATCATGATCTCGGTCAGGTGCTGGTCGGTGCGCTCGGCACCCTTGCCGATCTGCTGCGCCCAGTCGCGCAGCTCTGGCATGGCCTTGGCCAGGCCGGGCACGCGGGCGATGGTGTCGTCGAGCTGGCTGGCGGCCTTCATCACCCGCTCCTGCTCGGCCTTGGCCTCGTCCACGCGGTTGAGCACCTTCTCGGCCGCCTCGCCGGTCAGGCGGGCGATGTACTGCAGGCGGCTCTGGGCATCCGGCAGTTCCTCGACCGTGCCCTTGAGCTTGTCGGCGTACCCCAGCTCGGCCAGCGCGTCGTGCAGCTGCCGGGTGATGGTGCCCAGCCGCTGAAACATGTCGGCAGCCTTGTCCTCGTCCCCCGTCGGTTGTTCGAGATCCATGCGGAGAACTCCTACCAGCCCATTTTCTTGAAGATGTTCGCCAGCTTGTCTTCCAGCGTGGCCTTGGTGAACGGCTTGACGATGTAGCCCGCCGCGCCACCCTGGGCGGCCATCACGATGTCTTCCTTGCGGGCCTCGGCCGTGACCATCAGGACCGGCAGGTGCTTGAGCTTCTCGTCGGCCTTGATCTCGTTGAGGAGCTGAAAGCCGTTCATGTTCGGCATGTTGATGTCGCTCACCACGAAGTCGAACTTGCCGTTGCGCAGCTTCTGCAACGCCGCCACGCCGTCCTCGGCCTCGTCGGCATCCGAGTGGCCGATTTCCTTGAGGAGGTTGCGCACGATGCGGCGCATGGTGGAAAAGTCGTCGACGATCAGAAAACGCAATTCGGGCATGGGTTCAAACTCCGTGGAGGGAGGCTTCTAGTGTACGGCCTTGTCAAATTATGTAATCAACCCGGCGCGGGACGCGCCGGCTGGGCCGGCGCCGGGGCGGGCACCCCGTTCAAGGCCGGCACACCGTTGCCATTGACCAACGGCGCCACGACCGGCGCACCTGCCTTGTTGAAGGTCTGGTTCATGCGGCCTTCGGCCTCGCGCGTCATCACGATCACGCTGATGCGGCGGTTGGTCGCGTCGCCCGGCTTGTCGGGCAGCAGCAGGTTGCTGGCCGCCAGGCCCTGCACCCGCAGCAGCTTGTTGTCGGGCATGCCGCCGGCCACCAGCTCGCGGCGCGAGGCGTTGGCCCGGTCGGCGGAAAGCTCCCAGTTGCTGTAGCCCCGGTCGCCGCTGCCATAGGGCGAGGCGTCGGTGTGCCCGGCCAGCACGATGCGGTTCTCCACGTCGCCCAGGGCCGCGCCGATCTCGCGCAGGATGTCGCGCATGTAGGGTTTGACCAGCGCGCTGCCGACGTCGAACATGGGCCGGTTCTGCTCGTCCACGATCTGGATGTGCAAGCCGTCGGGAATCTTCTCGACCCGGATCTGGCTCTTGTACTCGCTGAGCTTGTTGTTCTGGTTGATCAGGTCGGTCATGCTCTTTTCCAGCCGCTCCAGGCGCACCGCGTCCTGGCGCGCCTGCTCGGCGCGAGCCAGCTGCGCCCCCATGAGCTGGGCAGCGCGCTCAGCGTCGCCGCCGTCAACCTGGCCCGAGCTCTTGCTGAGGTCGCGCCCGCCGCCAGGCAGGATGCTGTCGCTGTTGCCGGTTCCGGCGCCCCCCATCAGGGTGACCTTGAGGGGCGACTGGAAATATTCGGCGATGCCCTGCAGGTCGCCCTTGGCGGTGGAGCCCAGCAGCCACATGAGCAGGAAGAAGGCCATCATGGCCGTCACGAAGTCGGCGTAGGCGATCTTCCAGGCGCCGCCATGCGCGGCATGGCCCGCCTTCTTGACGCGCTTGATGATGATGGGTTGAAGCTGCTTGCCGCCGGCCATGGCCTGGTCCTCCGCCTTGAAACCTCGGCCGGGCCGAGGTCAGGAACCACTCACTTCTTCTTGACGTGACTTTCCAGTTCGGTGAAGCTGGGTCGCTCGGTCGAGTACAAAACTTTACGCCCAAACTCGATGGCTGTCATGGGCGCGTACCCCTGCATGCTGGCCAGCAGGGTGCTCTTGATGCACTGCAGCTCCTTGGTGCCCTCGTCGGCCTTCTGCTCGAGCACGCCGGCAAAGGGCTCGGCCACCGCATAGGCCAGGAAGATGCCCAGGAAAGTACCCACCAGGGCCGAGCCGATCATGCCGCCCAGCACGGCCGGCGGCTGGCCCACCGAACCCATGGTGTTCACCACCCCCAGCACGGCGGCCACGATGCCGAAGGCCGGCAGCGCGCCGGCCAGCCGGGTCAGCGCCGCGATGGGCTGGTGGTTCTCGTGGTGGTGGGTCTCGATCTCGTTGTCCATGAGGGTCTCGATCTCGTGGGCGTTGAGGTTGCCCGAGACCATCATGCGCAGGTAGTCGGTGATGAACTCGACCACGTGGTGGTCGTGCCCCACGGTGGGGTATTTCTGGAACAGCGGCGAGTTGTGCGGCTCCTCGACATCCTTCTCGATCGCCATCAGGCCCTCCTTGCGGGCCTTTTGCAGGATGTCGAACAGCAGCCCCAGCAACTCCAGGTAGCGGGCCTTGGTGTATTTGGAACTCTTGAAGGCCTGGGGCGCCATCTTGAGCGTGGCCTTGAGCACCTTGGGCTGGTTGTTCACCACGAAGGCCCCCAGGGCGCCACCCATGATGGTGACCATCTCGAACGGCAGCGCCCTCATGATCACGCCGATGTTGCCGCCGTGCAAGATGTAGACGCCAAAGATGCACCCGATGGCGACGACATAACCAATGATCACAAACATAGGCGTGAGACCTGAGTGTTGGGGGCGGCCCCACCCCGGACCGCACAAGCCCGGCAGACCGCCCACGGACGGCCCGGCGGGCGGGCCGGAGTGGTATTCGTGATCATTCTATCGGCCCATGTAACAGCAAATTAATGCAAAACCCTGGGCAAGGGGCAACATTGCGGCTCAATCGAGCCGCAGCCCGCCGGCTTTGCCCTTGCCCGCGCGTGCCGGGGGCGCGCACAGACCGCATTCGAAATGGCGGGCGTTCTGGTACGGATCGGTGACGAAGTGACCGCCACACGACTTGCAGGCCGTCAGGGTCAGCATGTTGGCGGACATGAAGCGGGTGAGCCGCCAGGCGCGGGTGATGGACAGCAGCGGCTCGACGCCGCAGGCGCGCATCTGCTCCTCGTAGAGCATGTAGGCCTTCATGACCGCGTCGATGTCCTCGATCTCGGACTGCTTGCTCAGGTTGCGGTGCACATTGGCATAGAGCGAGGCGTGGATGTTGGGCTGCCAGGTCAGGAACCAGTCGGTCGAGAACGGCAGCTGGCCCTTGGACGGCGACTTGCCGGCGACTTCCTTGTACAGGCGCAGCAGGCGCTCGTAGGACAGGCTGGTCTCGGACTCCAGGACCTGGAGCCGCGCACCCAGCCTGATCAGGCTCACCGCCCGCTCGATGTCCCGGCTTTCCTCCAGCACGCTCTTGACCGCCATGGTGCGCTCCTCTGCTATCTATATATATGTAGGGATGGTGGTGCGGCGCCCAGGGCTCAGGCCGCGTGGGCGAAGCGGCCGGCCATCAGGATGCTGGCGTGCAGGCGCTGGGTGGTGTCGTTGTCCACGCGGTTGGGTTTGTGGCTGCCCGTCAGCAGGCCCCAGACCATGTCGTCGTCGGCGCGGAAGCGGCACAGCAGCATGTTGGTGGACGCAATCTTGAGCAGCTGGGCCGGCGACAGCGCCACCAGCAGGTCGGCCGACTCCTCCGACAGCCCCAGACGGAACAGGGCTTCGGCCTTGTCGCGACGGATCAGGCTCTGGGCCAGCATCAGGTAGGTCAGGTTGGCCTCGCGGATTTCCGTCAACAGTTGGTCAGCGTCCATGTTTCACTCCTTCGTCGCCCCGATCCACCCCGATAGAAGGTGAGAAATCGTTAAAGCGTTGAAAAGGATTGTGAAAATTGGTCAATCAATCTTGAATCGGAAAGCGGCTGTTTGTGGCGTCGGGCAGCGCCCGGCACCGTGTCAGGCAAACACCTACAAAGCGGGTTCAGCGACCGCGATTGGAGCCGGGAACGGGCATGTTGCGCCAGCCCTCAGCCACGGGCGTGAGCAACGCAACCACCTCGTCGAGCAAGGCCACGTCGTCGTGCAGATTGGCGCGCGTAAGCCGGGCACCGCAATAGCTGTAGAGTGCCGAAAGATTGGCCGCCACTTCGCCACCTTCGGCGAGGTTCAGGCTACCCATCAGCCCCTCTTCCAGGATGCGGACTGCCCGCCCCAGGTGGCGGCCCTTGGCCTCGATGTCGCCGCGCTCCATGGCCACGCGCGCCTCGCCCAGCGAGGACAGCAGGCCATCGAACAGCATGGCGATGAGCGCGTGGGGCGAGGCCCCTTCGACGCTGGACTGTATCCCCACCTGGCGATAGGCGGAGGCGGCGCGGTTGCTGACAGGCGTGAACATCGGTTTTTCTTTCATGGAACCTGTCACCTCTATCGACCAACGCGCATGAAAATGAAACCCACTTGCGAACTCAAGACGTCGGCTTGTTCCACTGGCTGACCTGCTGAGCGACGTAGCTGCTCAGCGCGCTGAGCGAACCCATCTGGCGATCCAGCGCCACATACTGGGCGCGCAGGCGTTTTTCGTACATTTCGGCACGGGCAGTCACCCGGCCCTGGTCGGCCGTATTGCGTTTGACCGCCGCCGTTAGCGCGTCGGACTTGTTGTTCATCAGCCCATCCACCGACAGCAGGCTGGTGAGCGAGTTCTTCATCTTGACCGCCAGGCCTGGGTCCTCGGTGGTGCCCGCAAACAGCTTCTTGAGCTCTTCAGGGTTCTTGAGCGCCTCGTTGAGCTTGGTGTCGTTGATGGTGAGCTTGCCACCCCGCTGCATTTCCAGCCCGATGTCGGACAGGCGCCTGTAGCTGCCATCGCCACCGCGATCCGAAATGACCATGTTGCGGAACATGCTCTGCAAGCCGATCGCGGTGCTGTCACCCTGCAGCACGCCAGCGGTCTTGGTCTCGCTGTCGTACTTGGTGGCGGCACCCAGCAGGTCGTTGATCGCGTTGTAGGCGTTCACGAAGTCCTGGAGGTTCTTGCGCATGGCGGCCGTGTCGGTCTTCACCACCACCTCCACCGGCTTGGTGGTGACCTCCGACGCCGTGATGCGCACACCCGCGATGGCGCCCTCGAACACGTTGTCGGTGGACGAGATCGCAATACCGTTCAGCGTGGCCTGGGTGTTCTTGGCGTACTGGATGGCGTTGGCCGCCATGCCCACGCCGGCGCTGTTCTGCGGGTCGAAGGTCAGGCTGGAAAGGCCTGGACCGCCGCTTTCCACCACCTGGACACGGAAGCCCTGCTCCTCGCCCGTCTTGTTGGAGCGCAGCAGCAGGCGCTCGCCCGATGCATCGCGCAGCACGGTGGCCGTCAGGCCCATGGCTCCGTCATTGATCTTCTTGGCAATGTCGGTGAGCGTGTCGTCGGCATCCACCGCGATGTCCACCGCCGCCGCCGCACCGGCCGTGAAGGAGGGCGAGGTATCGGTGTTGCTCCAGCGCCCCAGCTGCAACGTCAGGGTACCCGCCCCCACGGCGGTGTCCACTGGCGTGCGGGCGGTAGAGGCCACCGTCTGCGTGGACGCCAGCTGCTGCACCTCCATGCTGAACGATGTGGCCGCGGCGATGCCCGTGACGCTCGCCGATACGGCCACGCCGGTGGTGGCCGCAGCCATCGCGCCCCAGGTGGTGTTGGTGGTGAGTTTGGACGCCGCGTCAGAGAAGGTGGAAGCGAGCGACTTGATCTGGGAATAGACCGAAATCCGGGTCTGGAGGGAAGCTGCAGTCGTCTGCAACTGGGTCAGGGGGCGCTTCTGCAGCGCGACCAACTGGGAGACGATGTTCTCGACATCGAGCCCACTGCCTATCCCGGTCGAAGAAATGCTCATCACGAACTCCTGTTGGTAGCCGCCGCAGTATTGTCCATCCGCCACAGCGCAAAAGCAAAAAAAGCAGCGACAGACTGGGTCTGTCGCTGCCTTTGGCGGTCAGCGCGCGGCCAACCGCTCACCCTGGCTGCGCCGGTCAGCGCAGCAGGGCCAGGACGCCCTGGGGCAGCGTGTTGGCCTGGGCCACCATCGCCACGCCGGCCTGCTGCAGGATCTGGGTGCGCGACAGGTTCGCCGTTTCCTTGGCGAAATCGGCATCCACGATGCGGCCGCGGGAGGCGG
>CAMLQP010000006.1 GCA_946482115.1 uncultured Comamonadaceae bacterium | reverse complement strand
TGATCACCTCGTAGATCGGCCAGGCCATCTTGTCGTAGGGGTGGTAGCCCTGCACGGTGGGGTGGAACTTGAAGCCCCTGACGCCCTCTTCCCTGATCAGGCGCTCGGCCTCGCGCGCGCCCATCTTGCCCTTGTGCGGATCGATGCTGGCGAAGGCGATCATCATGTCGCTGTTCTCGCGCGCGGCCTGGGCGATCTCCTCGTTGGGGATGCGACGGCGGCCCAGCTTGGATTCGCTGTCGACGGTGAACATCACCAGCCCGATCTTCTTCTCGCGGTAGTAGGCGATGGTCTCGGCGATGCTGGGGCGGCGGTTGCTGCCGAAATACTTGTCGGCCGCGCGGTCGTATTCCTCGCCGTAGTTGTCGAACGGGTTCCAGCAGCTCACCTCGGCATGGGTGTGGATGTCGATGGCGATGAGGTTGGCGTGGTCCACAAGGTCTCCTAGGGTTTTTACCGATACGATTTGGTTATTATTTATAACCATAATTGCTCAACTTGGCAAGGACGATCATGAACACGAACACCCCCGATCTGCAACTCTCGTTGCACGGCGACCAGGCCCAGGTGGCCGTGGTGCGCCTCACGCGCGGCGCCAAACGCAACGCGCTCAACGACGGCCTCATTCTCGCGCTGCGCGACGTCTTCCAGAACCTGCCTGCCAGCGTGCGCGCCGCCGTGATCGACGGCGAAGGCGAGCATTTCTGCGCCGGGCTTGACCTGTCGGAACTCCAGGAACGCGACGCCGGCCAGGGCCTGCACCACTCGCGCATGTGGCACGGCGCGCTCGACGCCATCCAGCACGGCCCGGTGCCTGTGATCGCGGCGCTGCACGGCGCCGTGGTGGGCGGCGGGCTGGAGCTGGCCAGCGCCTGCCATGTCCGCGTGGCCGACGAGACCACCTTCTACGCGCTGCCCGAGGGCACTCGCGGCATCTTCGTCGGCGGCGGCGGCTCGGTGCGCATCCCCAAGCTGATCGGCGTGGCGCGCATGACCGACATGATGCTGACCGGCCGTGTCTACAAGGCCGACGAAGGCGAACGCGCCGGTTTCGCGCAGTACCTGGTGCCCGCCGGCACCGCGCTGGACAAGGCGCTGGCGCTGGCCGAGCGCATTGCCACCAACGCGCCGCTGACCAACTACGCCCTCACCCACGTGCTGCCGCGCATCGCCGAGCAGCCGGCCGACCACGGCTTCCTGACCGAGGCCATGATGGCCGGCATCGCCCAGAGCGCGCCCGAAGCCAAGGCCCGAGTGCGCGCCTTCCTGGAAGGCAAGGCCGCCAAGGTCGGCAAAGACTGACAGCCCCGCGGCAGAGGAGACACCCCATGACAGCCCCCACCACCGCGGGCGCGGCCCGCTACCGCTCGCTCGAGTTCGGCATCACCCGCGCGCAGCTGCGCGAAGGCGCCGACGGCATCCGCTACCTGAGCACGGCGCCGCTGGGCGCACACGCCCACCGCATGACCGACCGCCTGGTGCACTGGGCCGAGGCCGCGCCCGAGCGCACCTTCATCGCCCGCCGCGAACGCCTGGCCGACGGCTCCGGCGGCGACTGGGTGCGCGTGAGCTACCGCGACGCCCTGCAGCACGCGCGCGCCATCGGCCAGGCGCTGCTGCAGCGCGGCCTGAGCGACGAGCGCCCGGTTGCCATACTGAGCGAGAACAGCATCGAGCACGCGCTGCTGGCGCTGGGCTGCCTGTATGCGGGCATACCGCACTGCCCGGTGTCGCCGCCCTATTCGCTGGTCAGCAAGGACTACGACAAGCTGCGCCACGTGATGGCCACGCTGACACCCGGCCTGGTGTTCGCCGCCGACGCGCGCTACGCCGCCGCCATCGCGGCCGTGGTGCCGGCCGACGTGGAGGTGGTGCTGGCCGAGGGCGCGCTGGATGGCCGCGCCGCCACGCCGCTGGCCGAGCTGCTGGCCACCGAACCCACGCCCGCCGTGGACGCCGCGATGCACGCCACCCATCCGGGCACCATCACCAAGTTCCTGTTCACCTCGGGCTCCACCAAGAACCCCAAGGCCGTCATCAACACCCACCGCATGTGGTGCGCCAACCAGCAGCAGCTGCGCCAGTCCATCCCCTCGCTGGGCGACGAGCCGCCGGTGCTGGTGGACTGGCTGCCGTGGAACCACACCTTCGGCGGCAACCACAATGTCGGCATCGTGCTCGACAACGGCGGCACGCTCTACATCGACGACGGCAAGCCCACGCCCGCCGGCATCGCCGAGACGCTGCGCAACCTGCGCGAGATCTCGCCCACGGCCTACTTCAACGTGCCCACCGGGTTCGAGGCCATCGCCAACGCGATGGAGACCGACGCCGTGCTGCGTCGCACGCTGCTGGCGCGCTGCCGCATGTTCTTCTACGCCGGCGCGGCGCTGCCTCAGGCGGTGTGGGACAAGCTGCACCGCATCCAGGAGGCCGAGATCGGCGAGCGCCTGGTGATGGGCACCGGCCTGGGCATGACCGAATCCAGCCCGTTCGCGCTCTACATCACCCGACCGGAGGTGACCACCGGCGACCTGGGCCTGCCCGCCGCCGGCATCGAGATCAAGCTGGTGCCGGCCGATGGCAAGACCGAGATCCGCTACCGCGGCCCCAACATCACGCCGGGCTACTGGCGCATGCCCGAAGCCACGCGGGAAGCCTTCGACGACGAAGGCTTCTTCTGCACCGGCGACGCCGTCACCTGGATAGACCCGGACAACATCCACCTGGGCCTGCGCTTTGATGGCCGCATCGCCGAGGACTTCAAGCTCGCCACCGGCACCTTCGTCAGCGTCGGCCCCCTGCGCGCCAAGGTCATCGCGGCCGGCGCCCCCTATGTGCAGGACGTGGTGCTGACCGGCCTCAACCTCAAGGAAGTGGGCGCGCTGGTGTTCCCCACGCCGGCGGTGCGCCAGCTCGCCGGCCTGCCGGCCGACGCGCCGCTGCGCCAGGTGCTCGACAGCGCGCCGGTGCTCGCGCACTTCCAGCGGGTGGTCGACGAACTCGCCGCTGGCGCCACCGGCAGCGCCAGCCGCATCGCCCGCCTGGCACTGCTGGACGAGCCGCCGTCCATCGACAAGGGCGAGGTCACCGACAAGGGTTCCATCAACCAGCGCGCCGTGCTCAAGCACCGTGACACGCTGGTGGTGGCCCTGCACGCCGACAGCCTGCCCCACACCCTCAAACCCCGATAAGGAGACAAGCATGCAGATTCAAGGACAAGCGGCCCTGGTCACTGGTGGCGGCTCCGGTCTCGGCGAGGCGACCGCGCGCGAACTCGCGCGCCTGGGCGCCCGGGTCGCCGTGCTCGACGTCAACCTCGAAGCCGCACAGAAAGTCGCGGCGGACATCGGCGCGCAATACGGTGACGGCTGCGCCGTGGCCTGCCGCTGCGATATCACCGACACCGCCAGCCTGCAGGCCGCGATCGACCAGGCAGCGGCCGCGCACGGCCCGGCCCGCATCCTCATGAACATCGCCGGCATCGGCACGGCCAAGCGGGTGGTGCAGAGGGACGGCTCGGCCGCGCCGCTGGAGGATTTCGCCAGGGTCATCACCGTCAACCTGGTCGGTACCTACAACGCCTGCCGTCTGTTCGCCGCCGCCTGCGCCCAGTTGCCGGCACTGGAAGACGGCGAGCGCGGCGTGATGCTGTTCACCGCCAGCGTGGCCGCGTTCGACGGCCAGGTGGGCCAGCAGGCCTACAGCGCGTCCAAAGGCGGCCTGGTGGGCATGACGCTGCCGATGGCGCGCGACCTGGCCCAGCACGGCATCCGCGTCAACACCATCGCGCCCGGCCTGTTTGCCACGCCGCTGATGCGCCAGCTGCCAGAAGCCGTGCAGCAGTCGCTGGCAGCCAGCATCCCGTTCCCGCCGCGCCTGGGCAAGCCCGAGGAATTCGCCGCCCTGGCCGCGCACACCGTCACCAACACCCACCTCAATGGCGAGGTGATCCGCCTCGACGGCGCGCTGCGCATGGCGCCGCGCTGACCACACCCGTTTTCCCTTTCACCACAACCACAGGAGACTTTCACATGAGCATGAACCGACGCCAATTCGCCCTCGGACTGGGTGGCGCTGCCGCCCTGGGCGCGTTGACGCCGCTGGGCGCGCAGGCCCAAGGCCTGGACCTGGTCAAGATCCTCTACGGCTTCCCGGCCGGCAGCGCAGGCGACAGCGTGGCCCGCCGCGTGGCCGAGAAGCTGGCCGGCAGCGCCTTCACGAAGAATGCCGCCATCGTCGAGAACAAGCCCGGCGCGGGCGGCCGCATTGCCGTCGAGACGCTCAAGAACTCGGCGGCCGACGGCTCCACCCTGGCGCTGGCCCCGGTGTCGGCCCTGTCGGTGTACCCGCACATCTACCCCAAGCTGAGCTACACGCCGGCCGATGTGACGCAGGTCTCCATCGCCGCCATCATGTTCCACGGCCTGGCCGTGGGCCCGGCCGTGCCGGCCGAGGTCAAAACGCTCAAGGACTTCCTGGCCTGGGCCAAGGCCAACCCCGCCCAGGCCAGCTATGGCTCGCCGGGCGCGGGCTCCATGCCCCACCTGCTGGGCGCCCTGCTGTCGCTGCGTTCAGGTGTCGAGCTGAAGCACGTGCCCTACCGCGGCACCGTGCCCAGCGTGACCGACCTGGTGGGCGGCCAGATCGCCGCCGCCATGAACCCCAGCGGCGACTACATCCAGCACGTCAAGAGCGGCCGCGTGCGCGTGCTGGCACTCTCGGGCAACAAGCGCTCGCCCCACCAGCCCGACGTGCCCACCTTCACCGAACTGGGCTTCCCCGACGTGACCTGCGAGGAATGGTTCGGCTTCTTCGCGCCAGCGAAGACGCCCGCGAACGTGATCGCCAGCGCCAACGCCGCCATCACCGCCGCCCTCAAGGACAAGTCGGTGGTGGACGCGCTGGCCACGGTGGGCCTGGTGGCCAACGGCACCACGCCGCAGGCCATGGCCGCCGACCAGAAAGCCGAGTTCGAGCGCTGGGGCCCGCTGGTCAAGCAGATCGGCTTCACCTCGGAGTCCTGATCCCGCCATGGACTACCAGCCCAGCCCGCCAGACGCCCTGTTCATCCTGCAGCGGGTGCTGGATGCCGGCCCCCGGCTGCGCGCCCTGGCGCCCTACGCGGAGGTGGACGACGCGCTGGCCGGGCAGGTTCTGGAGACCGCCGGCAGGTTCGTCGGCGAGGTGGTGGCGCCGCTGCAGCGCGTGGGCGACGAGGTGGGCTGCCGCTTCGACGCCGGCCGCGTGACCACGCCGCCCGGTTTCCGCGAGGCCTACCAGGCCTTCTGGCAGGCCGGCTGGCCGGCCCTGGCGCGCGCGCCCGGGCACGGCGGCCAGGGTCTGCCCGAGGTGCTGGAGGCCGTGCTGTACGAATGGCTGGCCGGCGCCAACCACGGCTGGACCATGGCCCCCGGCCTGCTGCAGGGTGCCTACGAATGCCTGAGCCACCACGCCTCGCCCGAGCTGCAGGCGCGCTACCTGGACAAGATCGCCAGCGGCGAATGGCTGGCCACCATGTGCCTGACCGAGGCCCACGCCGGCAGCGACCTGGGCCTGGTGCGCACCCAGGGGGTGCCCCAGCCCGACGGCAGCGCGCGGGTCAGCGGCAGCAAGATTTTCATCTCGTGCGGCGAGCACGACCTGACCGACAACATCGTGCACCTGGTGCTGGGCCGAGAGCCCGGCGCGCCGCCCGGCCCCAGGGGCCTGTCGCTCTACCTGGTGCCCAAGCTGCTGCCCGACGGCAGCCGCAACACCGTGGCCTGCGAGCGCATCGAGGAAAAGATGGGCCTGCACGGCAGCCCCACCTGCGTGATGCGCTTCGATGCCGCCACCGGCTGGCTCATCGGCGAGCCGGGGCGTGGCCTCAACGCCATGTTCGTGATGATGAACTCGGCCCGCCTGCACGTGGCGCTGCAGGGCCTGGGCCTGCTGGATGCCGCGTGGCAGAAGGCCAGAACCTACGCGGCCGAGCGACGCCAGATGCGCGCGCCCGGCAGCGACAGCCCGCCCGGCGTGGCCGACCTCATAGACCGGCACCCGGCCGTGCGCCGCCTGCTCGACACCCAGCGCGCCTGGATAGACGGCGGCCGCGTGCTGGCCTACCAGACCGCCATCGAGCTGGATCTGGCGCGCCACCACCCCGACGCCGGGCGCCGCGCCGCCGCCGAACGCTGGTGCAGCCTGACCACGCCGGTCTTCAAGGCGGCCTTCACCCACCAGGCCTTCCATGGCGCCAGCGAATGCCTGCAGGTCTTTGGCGGCCACGGCTACGTGCGCGAATGGGGCATCGAGCAGATCGTGCGCGACGCCCGCGTGGCCATGATCTACGAAGGCACCAACGAGATCCAGGCGATCGACCTGCTGGTGCGCAAGGTGGTCCCCGACGGCGGCCAGGCCTTCGAGGCGCTGCTGCTCTCGCTGCGGGCCGACCTGGACGCCAGCCGCGAGGCCGACGCCGCCGTGCTGCGCCAGCTGGCCGAGCTGCGCTTCGCCACCACCCGCCTGGCGCATGCCGCCCGCGACAACCCCACCCTGCCCTACGAAGTGGCCGACGACTTCCTGCGCGCCACCGCGCTGGTGCTGCTGGCCTGGGCCTGGTGCCGCATCGGCACCGCCACCGACGCCGGCGACCCGCGCTGGGCCGGCCCGCGCGTGGCGCTGCGCCGCCACGTCATGCCTGAATTCGCCCTGCGCCTGGGCAAGCTGCGGGAGGCCTGCGGCATACTCGCGGGATGAGCAAGCGCACCTACCACGAGGTCACCGTCCATTTCGGCGACTGCGATCCCGCCGGCATCGTCTTTTTCCCCAATTTCTCGCGCTGGATGGACGCCGCCTCGCTGAGCTTCTTCATGCAGTGCGGCGTCCCGCCCTGGCGCGAGCTGGTCAGGACGCGCGGTATCGTGGGCACGCCGCTGCTCGAGATCCACACCCGGTTCATGGTGCCCGCCACCTACGGCGAGACGCTGCGCATCGAGACCTCCGTCGAGGAATGGCGCGCCAAGGTCTTCATCCAGAAGCACGTGGTGCGCCGGGGCGACACCGTGCTGTGTGAGGGCCGCGAGACCCGCGCCTTCGTGGTCCACCCGCCCGAGGCACCGGACCGGATCAAGTCCATCCCGGTGCCCGAGGACATCAAGGCGCTGTGCAGTTGAAGATCGACACCAGCTTCCTCGAAACGCTGGCCGGCTACAACGCCCGCCGCGCCTCGCTGACCATCGTCGCGCTGTTCATGGAGCGCATGGCCCCCTACGGCCTGCGGCCGGTGGACTTCTCGGTGCTGACGCTGGTGGCGCACAACCCGGGCATCACATCCCGTCAGCTCTGCGCGGCGCTGGACATCCTGCCGCCCAACCTCGTGGGCCTGCTCAAGGGCCTGGAAAAACGCGACCTGATCGAGAAACGCGAACACCCCGGCGACAAGCGCGCCCAGGGCCTGCACCTCACGCCGGCCGGGCAGGCCCTGCAGGCACAGGCGCAGCGCACGGCCCGGGACCTCGAGGTCGACGCCGTCGCCGGCCTCACGCCGGCCGAGCAGGAAACGCTCAACCAGCTGCTGCGCAAGGTCTACCAGTCGGCCCGCAAGGGCGGCTGAGCCGGCACCACGCGCTGGCGCTGGCGCCCCAGCACGCCGCCGTCCAGCTCCATCACATCGCCCGCCTGCAGGTACAGCGGCGGCTTGTGGCCCATGCCCACGCCCGGCGGCGTGCCGGTGGGAATCACGTCGCCCGGCTGCAGCGCCATGAAGCGGCTCAGGTAGCTCACGATGAAGGCCGCGCCGAAAATCATGGTGCGGGTGTTGCCGGTCTGGCGGCGCTGGCCATTCACGTCCAGCCACAGGTCCAGCGCCTGCACGTCGCCCACCTCGTCGGGCGTCACCAGCCAGGGCCCTATGGGGCAGTGGGTGGGGTAGCTCTTGCCTTTGGCCCACTGGCCTTCGTACTCGGTCTGGTAGGCGCGCTCGGAGACGTCGTTGACCAGGCAGTAGCCGGCCACGTGGTTCAGCGCATCGGCCTCGCTCACATGCCAGGCTGGCCGGCCGATCACGATGCCCAGTTCCACCTCCCAGTCCAGCTTCCGGGAGCCCGGCGCGAGCCAGACATCGTCGTTTGGTCCGCTGATGGCGCCGTTGTGCTTGTTGAAAACGATGGGCTGGCCCGGCGCCTTCAGGCCGGCCTCGGCCGCGTGGTCGGCATAATTGAGGCCGATGCACACCACGTTGCCGACCTGACCGACACAGGCGCCCAGGCGCACGTCGGGCGGCAGCTGCGGCAGTGTCGTGGCGTCCACGGCGGCCAGCCGCGCCAGGCTCTCGGGCCCCAGCGTGGCGGGCGTCAGGTCGGCGATCACGCCCGAGAGGTCGCGCAGACCGCCGCCAGCATCCACCAGACCCGGTTTTTCCCGGCCCTTGGGGCCGTGTCGGAACAGTTTCATCGTTGGATTTCCTTGAGTGAGCGGAAATTTTGGCACGCCGCCCTTGAAGGCGGCTTTTCCGCCCTCATTTGATTGCCAGTTTGTTTGTTCGCATCCTTTTCCTGACCCATGACCTCCAGCGCCCAAGACCCCAAGGCCACCCCCGTCAGCCCTGAAGAAGCCGAGGCCGCGCAGGCCGCCAGCCAGGCCGAGTCGGCGCAGACCGACGATCTGGCCACGCTCAAGGCCCAGAACGCCGATCTGGCCGACCAGTACCTGCGCGCCAAGGCTGAGGCCGAGAACGCCCGCCGCCGCGCCGACGAGGAGGTGAGCAAGGCCCGCAAGTTCGCGGTCGAGAGCTTCGCCGAAAGCCTGCTGGCCGTGGCCGACAGCCTGGAAGCCGGCCTGGCCATCAAGGACGCGTCGCCCGAGCAGATCCGCGAAGGCGCCGACGCCACCCTCAAGCAGCTGCTGAGCGCGCTGGCCCGCCACAAGGTGCTGCCCATCGCGCCGGCCGTGGGTGACAAGTTCGACCCGCACCAGCACCAGGCCATCAGCATGGTGCCCGCGGACCAGGAGGCCAACACGGTCGTGACCACCCTGCAAAAGGGTTACCTGATCGCCGAGCGCGTGCTGCGCCCGGCCCTGGTCACCGTGGCCGCCCCCAAGTGACGCACAGCCTGTCCACTTGAAATCCGGCCACTTATCCACAGATTCCACACAGCATCAACTCTTTTTCGAATTTCGGAGCACACCATGGGAAAAATCATCGGCATCGACCTGGGCACCACCAACAGCTGCGTGTCCATCATGGAAGGCAACACCACGCGGGTGATCGAGAACAGCGAGGGCGCGCGCACCACGCCGTCCATCGTGGCCTACCAGGAAGACGGTGAAGTGCTGGTGGGCGCCTCGGCCAAGCGCCAGGCCGTGACCAACCCGCGCAACACGCTCTACGCCATCAAGCGCCTGATCGGCCGCAAGTTCACCGAGAAGGAAGTGCAGAAGGACATCGACCTGATGCCCTACTCCATCGTGGCCGCCGACAACGGCGACGCCTGGGTGGAGGTGCGCGGCAAGAAGATCTCGGCCCAGCAGGTCAGCGCCGACATCCTGCGCAAGATGAAGAAGACCGCCGAGGACTACCTGGGCGAACCCGTGACCGAAGCCGTCATCACCGTGCCGGCCTACTTCAACGACAGCCAGCGCCAGGCCACCAAGGACGCCGGCCGCATCGCCGGCCTGGAAGTCAAGCGCATCATCAACGAGCCCACCGCCGCAGCCCTGGCCTTCGGCCTGGACAAGCAGGAAAAGGGCGACCGCAAGATTGCCGTGTACGACCTCGGTGGCGGCACCTTCGACATCTCCATCATCGAGATCGCCGACGTCGACGGCGAGAAGCAGTTCGAGGTGCTGTCCACCAACGGTGACACCTTCCTGGGCGGCGAAGACTTCGACCAGCGCATCATCGACTACATCATCGGCGAGTTCAAGAAAGAGCAAGGCGTCGACCTGTCCAAGGACGTGCTAGCCCTGCAGCGCCTGAAGGAAGCCGCCGAGAAGGCCAAGATCGAGCTGTCCAGCTCGGCCTCGACCGACATCAACCTGCCCTACATCACGGCCGACGCCTCGGGCCCCAAGCACCTGAACATCAAGATGACCCGCGCCAAGCTGGAAAGCCTGGTCGACGAGCTCATCGAGCGCACCATCGCGCCCTGCCGCACCGCCATCAAGGACGC
Organism: uncultured Comamonadaceae bacterium; assembly: GCA_946482115.1. The sequence goes on along the minus strand of CAMLQP010000006.1, from coordinate 17,576 downwards.
CGGCATCGCCGTGGGCGACATCCACGACGTGATCCTGGTCGGCGGCATGACCCGCATGCCCAAGGTGCAGGAAAAGGTCAAGGAATTCTTCGGCAAGGACCCGCGCAAGGACGTCAACCCCGATGAGGCCGTGGCCGTCGGCGCCGCCATCCAGGGCCAGGTGCTGTCGGGCGACCGCAAGGACGTGCTGCTGCTCGACGTCACCCCGCTGTCGCTGGGCATCGAGACCATGGGCGGCGTGATGACCAAGATGATCACCAAGAACACCACCATCCCGACCAAGTTCTCGCAGGTGTTCTCCACCGCCGACGACAACCAGCCGGCCGTGACCATCAAGGTGTTCCAGGGCGAGCGCGAGGTGGCCGTGGGCAACAAGCTGCTGGGCGAGTTCAACCTCGAAGGCATCCCGCCTGCGCCCCGCGGGCTGCCCCAGATCGAGGTGACCTTCGACATCGACGCCAACGGCATCCTGCACGTGAGCGCCAAGGACAAGGGCACCGGCAAGGAGAACAAGATCACCATCAAGGCGAACTCGGGCCTGACCGAGGACGAGATCCAGAAGATGGTGAAGGACGCCGAGCTCAACGCCGCCGAGGACAAGAAGAAGGTCGAGCTGGTGCAGGCGCGCAACCAGGGCGAGGCCCTGGTCAACAGCGTCAAGAAGAGCCTGACCGAGTACGGCGACAAGCTCGACGCCAGTGAAAAGGAGAAGATCGAGGCCGCGATCAAGGAGCTGGAAGACGCCGCCAAGGGCGAGGACAAGGCCGCGATCGAGGACAAGACCAACGCGCTGATGACCGCCAGCCAGAAGCTGGGCGAGAAGATGTACGCCGACATGCAGGCCCAGCAGGCCGCCGCCGGCGCGGCGGGTGACGCGGGCCCCGAGGCGTCTTCGGCCAAGCCGGCCGACGACAACGTGGTGGACGCGGAAGTGAAGGAAGTCAAGAAGGGCTGAGCCCCACCGGCGAGCGACCGCCGCGTCCGGACACCGCTGGGTGGCCTGACGCGGCGTTTGTGTTCAACAGGAACAGCGACTGACCATGGCAAAACGCGACTTTTACGAAGTGCTGGGTGTGCCCAAGAACGCCTCCGACGAGGAGATCAAGAAGGCGTACCGCAAGCTCGCCATGAAATACCACCCGGACCGCAACCAGGGTGACGCGGCCAAGAACGCCGAGGAAAAGTTCAAGGAGGCCAAGGAGGCCTACGAGATGCTGAGCGACGCGCAGAAGCGCGGCGCCTACGACCAGTACGGCCACGCCGGCGTGGACCCCAACATGCGCGGCGGCCCGGGCGGCGGCGCCGACGGTTTCGGTGGCTTCTCCGAGGCCTTCGGCGACATCTTCGGCGACATCTTCGGCGGCCAGCGCAACCGGGGCGGCGGCCGCCAGGTCTACCGTGGCAACGACCTCTCCTACGCGATGGAGATCAGCCTGGAAGAAGCCGCCAACGGCAAGGAGGCGCAGATCCGCATCCCCTCGTGGGAGAACTGCGACACCTGCCACGGCAACGGCGCCAAGCCGGGCACCAGCGTCAAGACCTGCCCGAGCTGCCAGGGATCGGGCGTGGTGCAGATGCGCCAGGGCTTCTTCAGCGTGCAGCAGACCTGCCCGCACTGCCACGGCAGCGGCAAGATCATCCCCGAGCCCTGCACCAGCTGCAACGGCCAGGGCAAGCTCAAGAAGCACAAGACGCTGGAAGTCAAGATCCCCGCCGGCATCGACGACGGCATGCGCATCCGCAGCGCCGGCAACGGCGAGCCCGGGCGCAACGGCGGCCCCTCGGGCGACCTCTACATAGAGATCCGCATCCGCAAGCACGACATCTTTGAGCGCGACGGAGACGACCTGCACTGCCAGGTGCCGGTCAGCATGCCCACGGCGGCGCTGGGCGGCGAGATCGACGTGCCCACGCTCGCGGGCAAGGCCTCCATCGACATCCCCGAGGGCACGCAGCACGGCAAGACCTTCCGCCTGCGCGGCCGGGGCATCAAGGGCGTGCGCGCCAGCTACCCGGGCGACCTGTACTGCCACATCGTGGTCGAGACGCCGGTCAAGCTCACCGAGCACCAGCGCAAGCTGATCAAGGAGCTTGACGAGTCGTTCAGGAAGGGGGGCCACAAGCACAGCCCCAACGACAAGGGCTGGTTCGAGAAGGCCAAGGACTTCTTCTCGTAAAGGAAGAAAGTCCCTGGCGCGGCGCCGTCCCGGTGGCGCCGCTCAGTCCACCTTGATGTTGCCCCGGCGCACGATGTCGCCCCATTCCTTGACGTCGTTGCGCACGGTGGCCGCGAACTCGTCGGCGGTCTTGATGGGCCAGTCGGTCAGGCCGGTCTTGAGCAGCGGCTCCCGCATCTCGGGCGCCTGAAGCAGCCGGCGCACCTCCGCGTTGAGGGCGTTCACGATGGCCGGCGGCGTGCCCGCCGGCGCGAACAGGCCGTACCAGGCCGCCAGATCGAACTTGATGCCCTGCTCGGTCATGGTCTTCACGTCGGGCATGATCGTCACGCGGGTGGGGCCGCTGATGGCGATGGGCTTGACCTTGTTGGCCTGGATCAGCGGAATCGCCGAGGCAGTGGAAGAAAAAGCCGCCTGGATGATGCCCGCGGCCAGGTCGGTGTTGGAGGCGACCGTCGACTTGTAGGGCACGTGGCGGATCTTGAGTCCGACCTGCTGCTTGAGCGCTTCCATGCTCAGGTGACCGCCCGAGCCGTTGCCCCATGAACCGTAGCTCAGCTCGTCCTCCGGGCGGGATTTGACGTAGGCGATGAACTCCTTGAGGTCTTTCACCGGCAGCGCCGCCGGCACGAGCAGGAAGTTGCCGCCCGAACCGATCTGCGCGATGGCCGCAAAGTCCTTGGCACCGTCGTAGCCGGCGTTCGGGTACAGGCTCTGGTTGACCACGTGTGCCGCGGTGTAGGTGAACAGCAGCGTGTAGCCGTCGGCGGGCTGCTTGGCCACGTACTCCGTGGCGATCATGCCGTTGGCCCCCGCGCGGTTCTCGATCACGAAGGGCTGCTGGAATTTGCGGGCCAGCTGTTCGGTGATGACACGCGCGGTGATGTCGGTGCCGCTGCCGGCCTGGCCGGCCACCACGACCTTGATGGGTTTGTTCGGCCACGGCGCCTGGGCCTGTACCGCCGTGGGCGCCATCAGGACGCCCGACAGCGACAGCGTCGCCATGATTTGCTTGAACATGCTTGTCTCCTTGGTTGGGGTCTTGGGTGAAAAACGGGATCAGCTGACGCCGAAGGCCGAGTGCCGGCCCTGCTCGAGCAGGTCGGCGCAGCCGTGGTAGAGGCTCTTGGACACGTAGCTGCGGACCTCGCTGGCGCGCTGGCGCAGCCAGAGCGCCTTGAGGCGCCGTGCCTCGGCCACCTCGGGTTCGCCCGACTCCAGCACGGCCAGCAGGTCGATGACGTGCAGCGCAAGCTGCAGCTCGCCCGCATCGGCCAGGCGCGAGGCTTCGGCCAGGATGGCGGCCTTGTCGGTCAATGCCCGGGCCAGCGCCCGGGCGACATCCGCCTGCGGCGCGGGGTGCAGCTGGGTGGGGTTGCGGTCCCACCAGCCGTTCTCGGAACGGTAGACGTCGCGCGCGATCCAGGCCGGATCGCCGTAGGTGGCCTGCATCCAGGGGCGGTCGAACAGCTCGGGCGGAAAACGCAGGGCGTCCAGGATCTGCCGCTCGCCCAGGCCCCGGTTCATCAGGCGCACCACCTCGGCACGCACCCAGCGCAGCGCCTTCGCGGTTTGCAGCAGCACCTCCTGCACCTCGTCCTCGCCCTCGATCAGCGGGCCGAACTCGCGCACCACGCCATGCGGCCGCAGCGCCGCCAGCCGCTCCAGCGTGCCAGCCCAGCGCGCCGTGTCGCGCTGGGTGCGAAAAGGCGTGCCGAGGTTGGGGATGGAGTCGATCACCGCCGGGCCGCCGTAGAGCACGCGCTGCTGCGGGCACCAGACGGCGATGGCGTCGTCGGTCTCCGACGGGCTCCACATCAGCACCACGTGCCGTCCGCCGGGATCGCCCAGCAGCAGCTCCTGCTCGAACACTTCGTCCGGATCCGGCACCGGAAACTTGCCCGTGCAGGCACCCTCCGGCCGGCGGAACTGCAGTTCGGCCATGCGCTCCTGCAGCGCCATGGTTTCGCGGTAGCGGGCACCGCGCCGGGGCAGGTTGGCGTGCGCGATGACACGCGGCGGCGGATCGCCGCGTTCCCGCGCATGGGCCAGCCAGAGCGGCAGGCCGCTGTTGTAGCCGATGTGCCCGTGGGAAAAGCAGATGGCGTGCACCGGCCGGTCGGACACCTCGCGCAGCGCGGCGATCATGCCGCGTGTCACCTGGCCGCCAGGCCCCGCGTCCACCAGCACCAGGCCCTGCTCGACCTCGGCCACGAAGGTGTTGCCCTGCCCGTACAGGATCCACAGCCCGGGGCCGACGGCCCGCGAGCCCTTGCCGGTGATCAGGAAGGCGCCGCCGGTGGACGGCGCGTCGTGCATGGGCTGGCTCATCGGGGCTCCCGGTCGGGTGCGGCCATGCCGGCCGCGAGGAATTCAATGGTGTGGCGCACCAGCGAGTCGTAACGACGCCGGTTCGATGGCGTCACCGGACCGTGATCGCTGATCCAGCGCCCCAGCGAATAGATCATTTCGTTGTTGACCAGCCGCAGGCGGTCGCGGAACGTCCGTTCGGGCAGATCCGGCAACGCCGCCCGCAACAGGCTCCGAAAACGCAAATGGCCGCCGAGATAGATGGGTTCGACGATCTCGGCCACCTTGAACTGGGGGCTGAAGGTGGCCTGGGCCACCACGCGCACATAGTCCGCCCCCCAGGGCTGCAGCCGCACTGTCTGTGCCAGCGCGTCCAGCGATTCGTGCATGAGCGCGAACACGTCCCGCTCGCGCCCTTCGGCCTCCAGCGCGTCGAAGCGGACATGCCGGTCCTCGTTGATGAACCACAGGCGCCGCGCCAGCAGCAGGCCGATCAGCTGCTCGCGGCTGCCGAAGTGGTAGCGCGCGGCGGACAGGTTGCGCTGGCCGCTGGCCGTGATGATCTCGCGCAGCGACACGTGCTCGACACCCTTCTCGGCGAACAGGCGCTCGGCGACGTCCAGCATCTGGCGAGCGGTGGCCGACAGGGCGGCATCGGGCGACTCCGGGGCCCGCAGCGGCCCGGTGACACCTCGGCGACTGGAAACGGCGGCTTCGATTGACATGGCTGGGGTCGGCTGATGTAATTCGGTCGAATTACTTTAATTCGTTTGAATTAAACACGCAAGCCCGGAAAACGAGGAGACACATGCGAGACAACGAATCCAGCGACACCACGGCGCGCCTGCGGACGCTCACCTCCATCTTCGCGCCCCGGTCGGTGGCCGTTGTCGGGGCCTCCGACACGGCCAGCAAGATCGGCGGCATACCCATTGATTTCATGCAGCGCTTCGGCTTCGAGGGCCGCGTGCTGCCCGTCAACCCCCGGCAGACCCTGGTGCAGGGCCTGCCCGCCCACCCCGATCTGCGCAGCATCGGAGAGCCGGTCGACCTGGCGGTGTTCGCGATACCGGCCACGCTGGCGCGCGCGGCCATGCAGGACGCCGTCGCCGCGGGCGTCAAGGGCGTGGTGATGTTCACCGCCGGCTTCGCCGAGCTGGGCGCGGAGGGCGCCCGCGAGCAGGACGCCGTGATGGCCATCGCCCGTGCGGGTGGCGTGCGCGTGCTGGGCCCCAACTGCCTGGGCTTCATGAACGTGGGCCGCAGGCTCTACGCCACCTTCTCGCCGGCACCGGGCAGCGGCCAGGTGCGCCACGGCCACATCGGCCTGGTCAGCCAGTCGGGGGCGTTCGGCGCCTACGCCTACGCGCTGGCGCGCGAGCGCGGCATCGGCCTGTCGCACTGGGTGACCACGGGCAACGAGGGCGACATCGACTTCGCCGACTGCGTCGAGTGGCTGGCGCACGACCCGCAGACGCGCGTGATCATGGGCTACATGGAAGGCTGCCGCGACGGCGCGCGCCTGCGCCGCGCCCTGGCGGCTGCCCACGCGGCGGGCAAGCCGGTGGTGATCGTCAAGGTGGGCCGCACCGAGGCCGGCGCCCAGGCCGCCGCCTCGCACACGGCCGCCCTCGCCGGCAACGACGCGGTCTACGACGCGGTGTTCCGCGAGTACGGCGTGCACCGCGCGCGCGACATCGCCGAATTCTTCGGCGTCGCCGCCGCGGCCGACATCGCCGGCCTGCCGCGCGACCGCTCGCTGGGCATCTTCACCGTATCCGGCGGCGTCGGCGTGCTCATGGCCGACGAAGCCACCGAGTCCGGCCTGGCGCTGACGCCCCTGCCCGAGGCGGCCCAGGCGCGCGTGCGCGAGTGGGTGCCCTTCGCGGCGCCCGCCAACCCGGTGGACATCACCGGCCAGGTCACCAACGACGCCGACCTGATCGAGCGCACGGCGCGCCTCATGCTGGACGAAGGCGGCTATTCGAGCTGGATCGGGTTCCTCGCCGCCGCCGGCACGGCCGAGCGGTTCTGGCCGGTGCTCGAATCGCTGGTGGTGAACCTGCGGCGCGACTACCCCGACCAGGTGCTGGCGCTCAGCACGCTGCTGTCGTCCGAGCGCCGCCGGGCGCTCGAGGCCAGGGGCTGCCTGGTGTTCGGCGAGCCGGCCGAGGCGGTGCGCACGCTGTCCGCTCTGGCCGGCCTGGCCGAGGGCCTGGCGCGTCCCCTGCCGGCGCCCGCGGCGGTGCCAACGCCGGTGCGGGTGCCGGCGCGCCCGCTGTCGGAGCCCGAATCGCTGGCTGCGCTGGCGGCCGCCGGCCTGCGCACGGTGCCGCACCACGTGGTGCAGGACGCCGATGCCGCCGCAGCGGCGGCCGAGGCGCTGGGCACGGCCGTGGTGCTCAAGGTCGTTTCGCCCGACATCCTCCACAAATCGGACGCCGGTGGCGTGGTGCTGGGCCTGCGCGGCGCGGCGGCGGTGCGCGAGGCCTGCATCCGCCTGCTGGCCACCGTGCGCGAGCGGGCGCCCGGCGCGCGCATCGACGGCGTGCTGGTGGCCCCCATGCTGGATGGCGGCGGCGTGGAGTGCATCCTCGGCATCCAGCGCGACCCGGTGTTCGGCCCCATGGTGATGTTCGGCCTGGGCGGCATCTTCGTCGAGACCCTGGGCGACGTCGCCATGCGCCCGGCGCCGGTCGACCACGCCGGTGCGCTGGCGATGATCCGCTCGACCCGCGCGCACGCGCTGCTCGCTGGAGCGCGTGGGCGCGAGCCGGTCGACATCGACGGGCTGGCCGCGCAGATCGTGGCGCTCTCGCGCTTCGCCGTCGCCTGCGGCGATTCGCTGCAGAGCGTGGACATCAACCCCTTCATCGCCCTGCCCGCCTCGCGCGGCGGCGGCTGCGCCGTCGACGCCGTGGTCGTCGGACACACCCCACTCCAGGAGGAACCCGCATGAACGCCCCCGAAACCCGTTTCGCCCTCGGCCAGTCGCTCGGCCTGACCGCTTTCGTCTGGGGCTACCCGCTGGTCGAAAGCCTGCGCACCTGCCGGCTGCAGACCTCCGGCGAAGCCGACACCGCCAGGCCCGTGGCGTGGCGCGCGGCGATCGACCGCCTGCAGCACGTCACCCGCGTGTCCACCGACGCCGACCGCGACGTCGTGACGCCCGCCAATGACCTGCTCTACACCACCGGCTGGATCAACCTGGCCAACGGCCCGCGCCTGCTGCACATACCCTCCGCCACGCGCCACGGCGGCCGCTATTTCGTGCTGGCCCTGTACGACGCCTGGACCAACAACTTCGCCAACCCCGGGCTGCGCACCAGCGCCCCCGACGGCGAGGCGGTCTGGCTGGTCGGCCCCGACCTGCCCGAGGCCCACACCCCGAACGATGGTCGGCGCGTGCTGCGCTCGCCGACCGACCTGGTCTGGCTGATCGCGCGCGTGCTGGCCGGCCCTGGTGACGACGTGCTGGCGGCGCGGGCGCTGCAGGCCGACATCCGGCTCGAGCCCCCCCCGGGCACCGACAGCGGCGCGCGGCCCGGCGCGGTTGACCGCTGGAGCGGCCCGCCCGAGGACACCATGGCGGCCTGGCTGGCCAAGCCCGAAGAGACAGAGGCGTTCGCACCGCACTTCTTCAACAACCTGTGCCGCGGGCTGGCCAGCCAGCGTCCCGCGCAGGCCGACAGCGGCATGGCCGACTGGCTGGGCCGCAACGGGCTGGCGGCCAGCCCGGATTTCGATTTCGCGCAGCTCGACGCCCGCCTGCAGGCCGGGCTGGTCCAGGGCCTGCGCGACGGCGCGGCCTTGCTGCTGCAGGGCTCGCGCAGCCGCAAGGCCCGGCCCTGGGCCACCAATTTCGGGCTGGGGCGCTATGGCACCGACTACCTGGCGCGCGCCCTGACCGCGTACAAGGGCCTCGGCGCGCTGGCCCCCGAGGAAGCGGTCTACGCCATGGCCGATTTCGACGCCGAACGCCAGCCTTTCGACGGCAGCCGGCGCTACCGCCTGCGCTTCGAGCCGGGCGAGCTGCCGCCGGTGGACGCGTTCTGGTCGGTCACGCTGTACGACGCCGACCGCTTCCTGTACGCCAACCCCCTGGGGCGCCACTCCATCGGCGACCGCACGCCCGGGCTCGCGCCCGATGCCGACGGCGGCCTGACTTTGAACATTTCTCACCAACCACCCCCGCAAGCCTCCAACTGGCTGCCGGCACCCGCCGGCAACTTCTACCTGGTGCTGCGCATGTATGCCCCGCGCCCCGAGGTCCGCACCTGGCCCATCCCGCCCGTGCGCCAGGAGGCCGCCCAATGAGCGCCCGGGCCGAATACCTGCACGCGCTGGCCGTCCAGACCCTGGTCTATGCCTGGCCGCTGTACGAGATGCAGCGCATGCGCGCCGCCACATCGCCGCGCCGGCTGCCGGGCCACGGCTTCGCCGGCGACGGGCCGCAAAGCCTGCAGCGCTGGTGCAACACCTTCGTGCACGAGCGCGAGCTGCTGAGCGCCGGTCACAGCCGGGTGGTCATGCCCAACAACGACACGCTCTACACCAACGCCTGGCTGGACCTTTCGGACGGCCCGCTGGTGCTGGATCTGCCGGACATGGGCTCGCGCTACCACGTGCTGGGCTGCCTGGACTTCTTCACCAACCCGTTCGCCCACGTGGGCACGCGCACCACCGGCAATGGCGCGGGTGCCGTGCTGGTGAGCCCACCGGGCTGGCGGGGCGAGGTGCCGGCCGACTTCCAGGCACCGGGCCGCCACCTGCGCGCGCCCACCCCCTGGGTCTGGATCATCGGGCGCCTGCTGATCGACGGCCCGCACGAACTCTCCGAAGTGCATGCGCTGCAGGACGGCTTCGGCCTGCGCACGCTGGACGACTGGCGCGCCGGGCGACCCGGCACGCCGCGCCGCTTTGACGCCGGCTTCGATCCCCGCGCGCCGTTCGAGGCCGCCCGCTTCCTGGCCATGGCGAATGCCGCCCTGCGGCAGAACCCGCCGCCGACCAGCGACGAGGCGCTGGTGGCCGGCTGCGGCGCCGTCGGCCTGGGGCTGGCCGACGAGGCGCTGGCCGCGCGGCTGGACGAGCCCGGGGTGCGCGAGGCGCTGGAGCGGGCCGCCGCCACGGTGCAGGCGATGCTGGATCACCGCAGCGACGCGCTGGGGAGCGGGGCGCCACAGGCCGGCTGGAGCCGCTCGATGATGACCCTGGCCGACGGCTTCGGCCACGACCACCTGCTGCGCGCCTTCGTCGCGCGCCAGGGCATAGGGGCGCTGTCGCCGCGCGAGGCCATCTACCCGCGCTGCGAGACCGATCGCGACGGCACGCCCCTGCACGGCGCCCGCCGCTACCGGCTGCGCTTCGCGCCGGGCCAGCTGCCGCCCGTGTCCGCCTTCTGGTCCATCACGCTCTACAGCACCCGGGACTACATGCTGGTGGACAACGCCCTGGACCGCTACGCCATCGGCGACCGCACCCCTGGCCTGGTCCAGGACCCCGACGGCGGCCTGACGCTGGTGATCCAGCACGCCGAACCTCAGGACCCGGCGGAACGCGCCAACTGGCTGCCCGCCCCGGCCGACGGCTTCTTCCTGTGCCTGCGCGCCTACATGCCCCGCCCCGAGATGCTCGACGGGCGCTACCAGCTGCCCGCGCCCGAGCGCCTTGATCAGGCCGCGGGTTGACCTGCCTCAAACACCGGAGGGATAGCTGCGGGCTACCATGCCCGCATGGGCGTGAACATCACCTTCCTCGGCGGCGCGGGCACGGTCACCGGCTCCAAATACCTGGTAGAGCACGGCAACCAGCGCCTGCTGGTGGACTGCGGGCTGTTCCAGGGCTACAAGCAGCTGCGCCTGCGCAACTGGCGGCCGCTGCCTTTCGAGCCGCGTCACCTGGGCGCGGTGGTGCTGACCCATGCCCACCTGGACCACAGCGGCCACCTGCCGCTGCTGTGCAAGGAGGGCTTTCGCGGCAAGGCCTGGGCCACGCCGGCCACGCGCGACCTGCTGGAGGTGCTGCTGCCCGACAGCGGCCACATCCAGGAGGAGGACGCCGCCTTCGCCAACCGACACGGCTTCGCCAAACACCAGCCCGCCCTGCCGCTCTACACCGAGGAGGACGCGCGCCGCAGCCTGCGGCAGATCGCCACCGCGCGCATGAACGAGCACTTCGAGCCCCTGCCCGGCTGGGCCTGCCGCTTCAGCGGCGCAGGCCACATCCTGGGCGCGGCCAGCCTGCTGCTGGAGGTGGGCGGCGAGCGCATCCTGTTCTCGGGCGACCTGGGCCGGCCAGATGACAGCCTGATGAAGCCCCCGGCCCCGCCACCCGCGGCGGACCTGGTGCTGGTCGAATCCACCTACGGTGATCGCGAACACCCCAAGGACGACCTGGTGGCCGAACTCGGTCCGATCATCGTGCGGGCGGCGGCGCGCGGCGGCACGGCCGTGGTGCCGGTGTTCGCGGTCGGTCGGGCGCAGGCCCTGCTGCACGCCATAGCCCGCCTCAAGGCACTGGGCCAGATACCGGCCGCGCTGCCGGTCTACCTCGACAGCCCCATGGCGATACAGACCACTGGCCTGTTCGCGCGCCACCTGGGCGAACACCGGCTCAGCGCCGCCGAATGCCGCGACATGAGCCGGGTGGCCACGTTCACTTCCACGCCCGACCAGTCGCGGGCCATTGCGCAGCAGCGCGGACCCAAGATCATCCTCGCCGCCAGCGGCATGGCCACCGGCGGCCGGGTGCTGCACCACCTGGCGCAGTACCTGGGCGGCCACCAGCACCTGGTCCTGCTGACCGGCTACCAGGCCCCGGGCACGCGCGGCGCCACCCTGGCCGCGGGCGGGCGCACGCTGCGCCTGCACGGGCAGGATCTGCCAGTGCGCGCCGAGATCGTCCAGCTGCAGTCGGCCTCGGCCCACGCCGACGCCTCGCAGATCATGGACTGGCTGCGCGCCCTGCCCGAGAAGCCGCGCCAGGTCTTCGTGGTGCATGGCGACCTGGAGGCGGCCGACACCCTGCGCCGGCGCATCGAGAACGAGCAGCACTGGCACGCCATGGTGCCCGAGCACGGCAGTACCTGGCCCGCCTAGAATCGCTGCCGAGGAGAAAAAACACATGCAAATTCACTCGGCCTTGCGACCTCTGGTAACGGCGATCGCCGTGGGGGCGACACTCGCACTCGGGGCTTGCGGCAGCTTCGTGGTGCCCGACTATTCCGCCGACTACGGCGCAGTCGACGGTCTCAAGCGTCAAGGTCTCCAGCGGGCCTCCGTGGGGCCCGGCGCCCCCGAGGACCGCACCGCCAAGGTCAACCAGATCACGCTGCGAGGCTCACAGCTGACCGCCGGCGAACGCAGCTTTGCCGCCTATGTGGCCCGGGCGCTCGCCACCGACCTGCGCGAGGCCGGTCTGCTGGACACCGGATCCAGGCGCCGCATCGATGTCACGCTGCTGCGCAACGATGTCGACATCTCGGGGCTGAGTGTCGGCACTTCTGACATCGAGATCGAACTGACTGTCACCGAAGCCGGACGCACCCTGCTCAAGAAGAACTATCAGGCGCAGACACGCTTCGACTCGCACTTTGCCGGCAACGTCGCCATCCCGCGCGGCCAGATCGAATACCCCAATCTGGTGCGCGCACTGCTGGCCACCATCTACCGCGATCCCGCCTTCATCCAGTCACTCAAGCCATGACACCGCCCACCCTTGTTCTCCCCGTTGCATCCGTGGCCCTGTCCTCGACCGTGCGTCGTGTACTGATGCTTGCCGCGCTGGCCACCGCGGCCCTGCTGGTGGGTTGTGCCCATCCGATCTCGATCGAGGCGACCACCCTGCCCGAGCCGCAGACGCAGCGCTCGGACAAGAAGGTGGCTTATGTGATGACCGAGGCCGACAGGCAAAAGCAAGTCATAACGCCCGGCGGTGGTGGCGACAAGGTGAGCTACTTCCCCTACAAGGACTTCGAGCGCGCGCTGCGCGCTGCGTTGCGCGCGCTCTACAGCGACGTCAGCGTCATCCCGTCGCCGAGCAACCCGGCCGTCATCAAGGAAACCGGCGCGGCCTTCGTGTTCGTGCCACAGATCAGCACCGACTCCAGTTCGCCCTCGCTGTTCACCTGGCCGCCCACCCGTTTTTCGGTCAGTGTCTCCATGGACGTGCTCGACGCCGAGGGAAAGCCGCTGACACAGTTGCGCGCCACGGGTGAGGGTGCGGCGGAGTTTGGTGAATTCATGCGCGACTTCGGACTGGCCGGTCGGCGCGCATCGGGTGCCGCTGCCGAGGCGCTGGTGCGTGAAATCCAGGCGCAGGAACGCCTGCGCTGACGCCATGGCCCTGCGCATCGTCCGCCTCGGCGCCCCCCGCGCGCCCGACGAAGGCACCCGCATCGGCACGGTACGCCGCCCGCCGCGGGGCGTGCCCAAAAGCGAGTTCGCAACCCAGGACTGGTACGACGTGTGGTTTCCCACGCTGGCGCCGAGCGTGGAAACCATGAAGCTCGGCCAGGCGGCCGAGACACCGGCCCAGTGGGCGGCGTTCATGAAAAAGTACCGTGCCGAGATGAGGGCGCCCGAAGCCAGCCAGGCACTGGCGCTGCTGGCCGCGCTGTCGCAGCGGGCCCACCTGTCGGTGGGCTGCTACTGCGAGGACGAATCGCGCTGCCACCGTTCGGTGCTGCGCGCCCTGCTGGCCGAGAACGGCGCGCGCTTCAGCGATCCAGCCTGATGGCGGTGCCGCTCACGGCCACCATCATCATGCCGTTGGTCTCGCCCAGCACCTCGTAGTCGAAGTCGACCCCGATCACGCCGTTGGCACCGCGCTCGCGCGCGGCCTCGATCAGGTCCTCCAGCGCCGCGTCGCGGGCGCCGGACAGCGCGCGCTCGTAGCCGCCGGCACGCCCGCCCACCACGTCGCGGATGGACGAGAACATGTCACGGAAGATGTTGGCACCGATGATGGCCTCGCCGTGCACCACACCCAGGACCTGCTCGATCCTGAGGCCCTCCAGGCTGGTGGTGCTGAGGAAGAAACCGTCGTCGGCCTTGGAAAACCAGCCCATGCGCAAACCCCTTATTCCAGATGAAGTTCCTGGATTTTGCGCGTGATCGTGTTGCGGCCTATGCCCAGCTTGTGCGCCGCCTCGATGCGGCGGCCGCGCGTGGTGGCCAGCGCGGTCTGGATCAGGCGGGTTTCGAATCGGCGGGTGAGCACGTCCCAGACGTCGGTGCGGCCCTGGGCCAGCAGGGCCTGGGCCTCGACCTCGAGGTCCTGTTCCCAGCCGCGTGAGCCGGCCGGCTGGCCACCGTCACCGACGGCCGCGCCCACGCCCGTGCCCAGCGGCGCGGTGGCAGGCGCCAGGGCGTCGGCCAGCGCGGCGACCGGCGCAACCGGCCCCTGGAACACCTCGGGCGGCAGATCCTTGACATCGATCACCTGGGCCGGCGCCATCACGGTCAGCCAGTGGCAGATGTTCTCGAGCTGGCGCACGTTGCCCGGGAAGTCGAACGCCCCCAGCAGCTGCAGCGCGGCATCCGAGATGCGCTTGGGCTCCACGCCCAGCTGCTTGGCGCTCTGCTGCAGAAAGTAACGCGTGAGCATGGCCACGTCTTCGCGGCGCTCGCGCAGCGCGGGCAGACGCAGGCGGATCACGTTGAGGCGGTGGAACAGGTCCTCGCGGAACGCGCCTTCCTTGACGCGCTGCTCCAGGTTCTGGTGGGTGGCAGCGATCACGCGCACGTTGGCCTTGACGGCGCTGTGGCCGCCGACGCGGTAGAAATGGCCGTCGGACAGCACGCGCAGCAGGCGCGTCTGCAGGTCGAACGGCATGTCACCGATCTCGTCGAGGAACAGCGTGCCGCCCTCGGCCTGCTCGAAGCGGCCGCGGCGCATGGTCTGTGCGCCGGTGAAGGCGCCGCGTTCGTGGCCGAACAGCTCGCTTTCCAGCAGGTCTTTGGGTATGGCGGCGGTGTTGATGGCGACGAATGGCCCGCTGGCGCGCGGCGAGTGCTTGTGCAGCGCGCGCGCCACCAGCTCCTTGCCCGAACCGGACTCGCCGGTGATCAGCACCGTGACGTTGCTCTGCGAGAGCCGACCGATGGCGCGGAACACGTCCTGCATGGCCGGCGCCTGGCCCAGCATTTCGGGCATGGCGCCCAGGCGCTCCTCGGCCACCTCCTCGCGCTGGCTTTCCTCCACCGCGCGGCGGATCAGCTCGATGGCCTTGGGCAGGTCGAAGGGCTTGGGCAGGTATTCGAAGGCGCCGCCCTGGAAGGCCGAGACCGCGCTGTCGAGGTCGGAGAACGCGGTCATGATGATGACCGGCAGGCCTGGCAGGCGCTTCTTGACCTGCTCCAGCAGATCCAGGCCGCTGCCGCCGGGCATGCGGATGTCGCTCACCAGCACCTGCGGACCGTCGCCCTCGCCGGCTTCTTCCAGCGCGCTCAGCACCTCCTGGGCATGGGTGAAGCTGCGCGTGGGCAGGTCTTCGCGCAGCAGGGCTTTCTCCAGCACAAAACGGATGGATTGGTCGTCGTCAACGATCCAGATGGGTTTCATGTGCTGATGTCCTGCCTTTCGGTCGCCTCGTTGTGGTCAACACCGGCTTCAAGGTAAGGGGATCAGTATCTTGAAGTCGGTGCGGCCCGGCTGGCTGTCGCACTCGATCAGGCCATGGTGCTGCTGAACGAAGGTTTGCGCCAGCGTCAGCCCCAGGCCGGAGCCGCCATCCCTGCCCGATACGAGCGGGAAGAAGATGCGGTCCTTGATCGAGTCCGGCACGCCGGGCCCGTTGTCGATCACATGCAATTCCAGTGCCAGCCGGTAGCGCTGCTTGCCGAAAGTGACCTGCCGGCCCACGCGGGTCCGGAACGTGATCTGGGCATCACCCGCCGCGATGCGTCCCGCCAGCGCCTGCGCCGCATTGTGGGCGATGTTGAGCACGGCCTGGATCAGCTGTTCGCGGTCGCCGCGGAACTCGGGAATGGAGGTGTCGTAGTCGCGCACCACCCGCAGCCCTTTGGGGAATTCGGCCAGGATCAGCGAACGGACACGCTCGCAGACCTCGTGGATGTTGACGTCGCCCACCACGTGCGGGCGGCGGTGCGGTGCCAGCAGCCGGTCCACCAGCGACTGCAGGCGGTCGGCCTCGTGGATGATGACCTGGGTGTACTCGACCAGTTCCTTGGACGGCAGCTCCATCTGCAGCAGCTGCGCCGCGCCGCGAATGCCGCCCAGCGGGTTCTTGATCTCGTGCGCCAGGTTGCGGATCAGCTCCTTGTTGGCCTGCGCCTGGTCGATCAGGCGCTCCTCGCGCTCCTGGCGGGCCTGCTGTTCCAGCGGCAGCAGCTCGACGATGATCTCGCCGACAGTGTCGGTCTGCGCCACCACCACGTGCACCGGCAGCGCCTCGTGGTTCAGGCGCTTGAGGCGCGCGTCGTAGCGCAACGCGGCGAACTCGTTGCCGCGCGCGCCCTGCAGCGCGTTGTGCAGCAGGTGGGGCTCGGTGAAGCAGTCGGGCAGCTGGGTGCCGGCGATGGCGCGGCGGGAAATGCCCAGGGCATCCTCCAGCGCGGCGTTGGCGAACAGCACATGCCCCTGGCCGTCCACCACCGCCACCAGGGTGGCCAGCAGATCCAGCGACTGGAACCGCTGGGCGGGAGAGCTCTTCTTCTTGAGGCCGACGATCATGGACGCCGCGGGATCAGCGCGCGCCTGGGGCGGGCAGACGCGCGAGTTCGCGCTTGATGCCATCGACATCACCCTGGGCGCGCTCGACACCGGCCTTGAGCTCCGCGACGCGGTCCAGGTACATCTGGTGGTTGCGGAACTCGGGCCCGCGCTTCTCGGGCTCGCCGTTGTTGTACTCGGACTGCAGGGCCGACAGGCGGGCCTCGGCCTTCTTGAGCTCGGACTCCAGGATCTGGCGGGCATCGGCGTCGCGCGCGCGCTGGAGGGTGTTGTCCACGCTGCTGCCCGAAGGGCGCTGGGCCGCGGGGCGGGCCGCGGGAGCGGCAGCCCCGGGGGCCGGGGTTTGCGGGCCCTGGATGATGGTGATGTTTCCGCCCTCGATCTTCTTGCAGCTGCGCTTTTGCGCCTCGGTCGGGTTGTTGGTGTATTCGTTGCCGCAGCGGTAGATGTCCTGGGCCTGCGCGGCCCCGGCCAGCGCCAGCCCGGCGCTCAGGAGGATGGAAGGGAACTTGGGCATGTCGTCTCTCAAGGTCGTCGGGCCTCGGGATAGGGATTTCCAGTATCGCCCAAAAGTGCCCGGCCCCAGCAAAAAGGGACGGCCGAGGCCGTCCCTTTTTTCACCACGCGAGGCGTGGTTACAGGCTGTAGTACATGTCGTACTCGACCGGGTGCGGCGCCATGCGGAAGCGCGTGACCTCGCCCATCTTGAGCTCGATGTAGGCGTCCAGCATGGAGTCGGTGAACACGCCGCCCTTGGTCAGGAAGGCACGGTCCTTGTCCAGGTACTCCAGGGCCTGGTCCAGGCTGTGGCACACGGTGGGGACCAGCTTGTCCTCCTCGGGCGGCAGGTGGTACAGGTCCTTGGTGGCGGCTTCGCCCGGGTGGATCTTGTTTTCCACGCCGTCCAGGCCGGCCATCATCAGGGCCGAGAAGCACAGGTAGGGGTTGGCCGAAGGATCGGGGAAACGCGCCTCGATGCGGCGGCCTTTCGGGTTGGCCACGTAAGGGATGCGGATGGAGGCCGAGCGGTTGCGCGAGCTGTAGGCCAGTTTCACCGGGGCTTCGAAGCCGGGCACCAGGCGCTTGTAGCTGTTGGTGCCGGGGTTGGTGATGGCGTTCAGGGCACGGGCGTGCTTGATGATGCCGCCGATGTAGTACAGCGCGAAGTCGCTCAGGCCGGCGTAGCCGTCACCGGCGAACAGGTTCTTGCCGTCTTTCCAGATGGACTGGTGCACGTGCATGCCCGAGCCGTTGTCGCCAGCGTAGGGCTTGGGCATGAAGGTGGCGGTCTTGCCGTAGGCGTTGGCCACGTTCCAGACCACGTACTTCAGGACCTGGGTCCAGTCGGCGCGCTCGACCAGCGTGCTGAACTTGGTGCCGATTTCGTTCTGG
>CAMLQP010000005.1 GCA_946482115.1 uncultured Comamonadaceae bacterium | reverse complement strand
TGACGAGCAGCGGGCGCTTGAGCGTGATGGCGGCGTTGACGGCCAGCATCAGGTCCTGGGTGGCGACGTAGTTCTCGGAACCTTGGAATTTCATGGCGGGGACTCAGGCAGAGGGGTTGCTCGGTGGGACTGGCGGGCGCAAGGGACTCTATATAATCGCCCGTTGATTTGCGTCCCACGCCCTTTGATTGTGCAAGCAAAATGAAACCACGTCTGTCCCTGCTGATGAAACCCGTTGTCGCCGCCGCGACCCTCACCCTGGCGACTCTGGCGGTCCAGGCCGATGAAATCAAAGGCGACGCGAAGGTCGGCGAAACCAAGGCGGCCATGTGCATAGGCTGCCACGGCATCCCGGGTTACCAGAACAGTTTCCCCGAAATCCACAAGGTGCCCAAGATCTCGGGCCAGTCGGGCAAATACATCGTGGCGGCCCTGAACGCCTACAAGAAGGGTGAGCGCAAGCACCCGTCCATGCGCGGCATCGCCGGCTCCCTGAACGACCAGGACATGGCCGATCTGGCCGCTTTCTACAGTGTCCATGGCAGCGGCAAGACGCTGGCCGAAACGCCTTCGCGCGCAGCCCCGGCCCCTGTGGCCGCGCTGCTCGAAAAAGGCGCCTGCATCTCCTGCCACGGCGCCAATTTCAGCAAACCCATCGACCCCAGCTACCCCAAGCTGGGCGGCCAGCACGCCGACTACCTCTACTTCGCGCTCAAGGCCTACACGGTCGAAGGCAACCACGTGATCGGCCGCTCCAATGGCATCATGGCCGGCATCGCCAAGCAGTTCAAACCGGCCGAGCTCAAGCAGATCGCCAACTACCTGGGCAGCCTCGAGGGCGAACTCGAGACCAAATCCCAGCCGCGTTTCCGCTGATCGCTGGTGCCCCTCTGAAAAGCCGCTCCCTGAGCGGCTTTTTTGTGCCGGACGGATGGGGATCCGGGCGAGCGAACGCTAGCGTTCAGGGCTGACCCGTCGTTGAGGTCAGCAGCTCCACCGATCGCAGCACGCGGCGCAGTTCGGGTGCGTCGGAAGCGGGCCAGGCCCGCACCTGTTCCAGAAACAAGGTGATGAAACGGGCGGCCGCGTGGGAGGGTGTTTCATGCGCGCGGCGAACGATGCCCACCACGTTGGTGTGAAAGCGCTCTTGCAGTTGCAGCGCTACCAGACTCTGTCGCAGGGCGGCGGTTTCCACCAGTGGCCAGGGGCAATAGGTGATCATGTCGGTCTGCTGAACCAGGGTCAGCAGCATGGAAGCCGAATGCGCCAGGTGGATGCGATGCTCGGGCGGCGTCAGGCCATGCTGGATGAACAGGTTCTCCATCATGGCTGTCCGTTCGCCCGGTGAAAAATTCAGCACCCAGTCGGTGTCCAGCAGCTCGGCCAGGGATTGCGCCTTTTCCAGCGGGTGGCCGCGGCGGGCAACCACCGTCATCTCATAGCTGAACAGCGGCTGAGCCTGCAGGCCCGACAGCGCGTACGGCGTGGCAATGCGCCCCACCATCAGATCGAGCTGGCCTTCGCGCAGCTTGGGGTAGCTCAAGGCCGACAGACCGTCGAACAGCTCCAGCTGCACATGTGGCAGTTCGGCACGGAAGGCCGGTATCACCCGGGCCATCAGCGTCTGCGCCACCCAGGGCGTGATGCTGACGGACAGCCGTTCCCGGTCACCAGTGTCTCGGTGCCGGGCCAGTGCGTCGTCGGCGAGCCTCAGCTCGGCCAGCACGCGCTGGGCGTGAGCCAGCAGTTCCAGGCCCGCCGCTGTGAATGTGGCACTCCCACCCCGGCGGCTCAGCAATGCCACCCGTGCATCGGCTTCCAGCTCGCGCAGACCCTGCGTGACGGTGGCGGGTGATACACCCAGTGCCCGCGCGGCGGCGCGTATGCCACCCTCGGAAGCCAGAGCGGCAAGGTAGCGGAGCTGGTGGATTTTCATCTGCACGGATTATGGTGGTTCTGGGCGAATAGACAGGCAAAAGTGTTCAATGTGAGGTTTTGCCTGTCTGCTCCGATGCCTACCCGAATCCTAGACTTTGGGGCATGACATTCCATCCAACCCAGGCCGCCGCCGGCCACGTGTTGCCAGCCGTGCGTGACATGGCGCCCGACATGGTGGCTGTGCGCCGCCAGATCCACGCCCATCCCGAGCTCGCCTTCGAGGAGTTCGCCACCAGCGATCTGGTGGCCAGCCGCCTGACGCAGTGGGGTTACACCGTGCACCGGGGCCTGGCCGGCACCGGGGTTGTGGGCACCCTGCAGCGGGGCAGCGGTGCTCGGCGCCTGGGCCTGCGCGCCGACATGGACGCCTTGCCCATCCAGGAGACGACCGGCCTTTCGTACGCCAGCCGGGTGCCGGGAAAAATGCACGCCTGTGGCCACGACGGCCACACCGCCATTCTGCTGGCGGCGGCCGGCGCCTTGGCCCTTGAGCCCGATTTCGACGGCACGCTGCACCTGATCTTCCAGCCGGCCGAGGAGGGCCTGGGCGGGGGGCGGCGCATGGTCGAAGAGGGCCTGTTCGAGCGCTTTCCCTGCGACGCGGTGTTTGCACTGCACAACATGCCCGGGCTGCCGGCAGGCAAATTCGGCTTCAGGGAAGGCCCGTTCCTGGCCTCGTCCGATTCGGTGATGGTCACCGTCACCGGACGCGGCGGTCACGGCTCCACGCCGCACCTGACGGCCGACCCCGTGGTGGCCGCGGCCCACATCATCGTGGCGCTGCAGACCATCGTCTCGCGCAATGTGGACCCGCGTGACACGGCGGTGGTCTCCGTGGGCGCGATCCAGGGTGGCGACGCACCCAATGTGATCCCGGGCACCGTGTCCCTGCGGCTGACGGTGCGTGCCCATCGACCCGAAGTGCGCGCCATGCTGCGCGAGCGCATCACGGAGCTGGTGACGGCCCAGGCCCGGACCCTGGGCTGCAGCGCCGAGGTGGACTACCACTGGCGCTACCCGGCGCTGGTCAATGACGTGGAAAGCACCCGCTTTGCGCGCCAGGTGGCGATGGACTGGTTGGGCGAGGACGGGGTGCTGCCGCCGTTGCAACCCCTGACCGGCAGCGAGGACTTCGCCTTCTTGCTCGAGCATTGCGCGGGCAGCTACCTGGTGGTGGGAAACGGCGAAGGCGATCACCATGCCACCGGCGGCTGTTCGGTCCACAACCCGGGCTACGACTTCAACGACGCCATCCTGCCCATCGCTGCCAGCTACTGGGTGCAGCTGGTGCGCCGTTTCCTCGCGCCCGGCGCCTGATTCCCGTTCACCCTTTGTCACACTCAACACCATGTCCACTATGACCGTCCATCCCCACCCCTGGCGTCGCCGCGCCACGATAGCCGCTCTGGGCCTCTGCGCCGTGTCCGCTTTGTTGCCCGCCGCCGCCCAGACGCCTTACCCCGGCAAGCCCATCAAGCTGTTGGTGGGTTATGCACCGGGTGGTTCGGTCGACATGGCGGCACGTGTGGTGGCCGACGTGCTGGCGGCCCGGCTGGGCGCCACGGTGGTGGTGGAGAACGTTGCCGGCGCGGCCGGCGTGGTGGCCGCCCAGCGCGTTGCCAGCAGCCCGGCCGACGGCTACACCCTGTTCGCGGGTTCCAGCAACGAACTCGCGGGCACCAGCCAGGTGAATCCGGCGCAGAAGTACGATCCGCAGACCGACTTCACGCCCGTGGGCGTGTTGGCCACTGCTTCGGTGCTGCTGGCGGCCGGACCGAAGATGAACGTGAAGAACATGGACGAGTTCATCGCCCTGCTCAAGCGCAACCCCGGTCGCTACAGTTATGGAAGTTCGGGTGTCGGTTCGCTGCAGCACTTCGCGGGCGAGCTGCTCAAGCAGCGCGCTGGCGTGTTCATGACCCACATTCCCTACCGGGGCACCGCCCCGCTGACCAGCGATCTGGTGGGTGGCATGCTCGACTTCGCCATGCTCTCTCCCACGGCGGCAGCTCCCTTTCTGCAGAACCAGCGTTTCGTGGCGCTGGGCATCACGTCGTCCGAGCGGTTTGCCCCGCTGCCCCAGGTGCCCGCCATCGGAGAACATCCGCTGCTCAAGGGCTACGAACTGTCAGGCTGGTTCGCCCTGGTCGCCCCCAGGGGCCTGGCGCCCGAAGTCACGCAGCGCCTGAAAGCGGCGCTCAAGGCGGGGCTGGCCGATCCCGCCATCCGTCGCCGGCTGGAGGAGGGCGGCGCCATCCCGGCGTCTGGCGACGAGGACCTCACGAAGATGATGCGTGAGGACATCGCCAAATACGCGCAGCTGGTCAAATTCGCCAACATGCGCGAGTGAGTTCGGGCCGACCCGGGCTGGCCACGCGCGGCCCGGCGCGGCCCCCTCAGGCAGGCGAGCCACCGGCGGTGGCCGCCGGTCAGTGCAGAAAGACCAGCCGCCCTCGCGTCACGGTGCCGCTTTCCAGCGCCGCGTGCGCCTGCGGGGCGTGGTGCAGCGGCAGGGTGTCGGCCACCAGGGGGCGGTAGATGCCCTGGGCGGCCAGGCGGGCCACGCCAGACAGGACCTCGGGCGCGTCGGTCACCAGAGCGCGCAACACGCGGACGCCATGTTCAGCCCCCCGGTTCTGAAAGGGTGCGGCCACCAGGTAAACCAGTGCACCGCCAGGCCGCAACAGCGGGTAGGAGCGCTCGTGGGTGCTGCCGCCCACGAAGTCGAACACCGCGTCCAGCTGGCGCAGGTGATCAAATCCCTCGCGGTCGTAAGCCACCACCTCGTCGGCGCCCTGTGCCAGCGTGTGTTCGCGGTGGTCGTGGCGGCAGGTGGCGATGCTGTGCACGCCCAGGGCGCGCGCGTGCTGGAGCACCAGCGCACCGACCGCGCCCGAGCCGCCATGCACCAGCACCCGCATGCCCGGCTGCAGCCTGGCCGTGGCGACGGCGGCCCAGGCGCTGGCACCTGGCTGCAGCAGTCCCGCACCTTGCGCCAGGCTCAGCCCGACCGGGCGTGGCACCACCCGGGCTGTATCGCAGACGATGTGGCTGGCGGCCGTGCCGGCGTCCAGCGGGGCGGCCAGCACGCAGGCCTCGTCGCCCACGCGCCAGCCCGTCACACCGGGGCCGACGGCGTCGACCACGCCCACCCCATCGCGCCCCGGTATCTTGGGCAGGCGCAGCGCGAAGTGCTCGCGCAACAGGCCGGCACGCATCTTGACGTCGATCTGCGCCAGCGCCGATGCCAGCAAACGCACCCGCACCTGACCGGCGGTCGGCGCGGGCATGGGGCGGTCGCCAAAACGGAGCACGCCCGGTGGTCCGTAGTCTTCGTACCAGACGGCCTGCATGGCACTCATGCCACGAGCGGCAGCTGCAGCGCGCTCCAGCGCTGGTCAAGCGCCTTGCCCTCGGCATCGCTCAGGGCGGCCTTGCGCAACGACGCCAGGGCGGCGGCCGCGCCGTGGCTGCCCGTCAGCAGATGGGCGGCCTGCATCAGGCGGTCGAAGCGGCTGGTCCCACGTGCATGGGTGTCGCTGTAGCCCTTGACCAGCTGGCGGCAGCGCAGCACCTCGGTGGCGAGTGCCAGGTCTTGGGGCGCGACGGCATGGGCCAATGACAGCCACTGCTGGATGTGCTGCATTTCTTCGGCGTGACGCAGGTTGCCCCGGCGCCAGCGCCGCAGGCCGGCGACAACACGCAGCTGGACATGGCCCGTGATGCTGAAGGCGCGGATGCGCCGGCCCTTGTCCAGGCGTGGGGCCAGCCAGCCGCTCACGCGCGGGCTGGACTGCACCCAGCGCGCCAGGCCCGCTGGCAGCAGGCCCAGGATCTCGGGCAGGCGCGGGTGAAAGAATTCTTCGGTGCCCACCACCTCGTCCGCGCCCGCGCCGACTTCACGGCGCACCCGAGCCCAGCGCTCGGGGCGGGTCTTGAGGTCGGCCACGCGGATCACATCGTCGTAACTCATGGCCACGGCGATCCAGTGCGCGGCCTCGGCCACCGTGGTGGCGTCGCCATAGGGCACAAAGGCGGCCACCCGGTCCAGGTATTCATGGCCATAGGCCAGATCCTGGTAATCGAGCACCCGTGCCAGGCCCTCGCCCAGCATGTTCCACGCCGGCGCAGGGAAAGCGGCGCGGATGCGGTCCAGCAAAGGCTGCACGGCCGGCGCGGCCGCTTGTGTGGGCAGCGGGCGAGCCGGGGTTTCCATGCCGGAAGCGACGGCTCTGGGCTGGGCCATGGGCTGGCGGGCCAGGTCCGCCGCGGCGCGCAGGGCGGCCAGGCTGCCCTTGACACCCACGCCGGTGCGTTCCACCACCGCTTCAAACGCCGATTGCGGGAAAGGCAGCGCACCGCTGCCGGCCAAGGCGCCGAACAGGCTGGCCGAAATCACGCTGCCGTTGCTGACGGACAGCGCCTGCATGTCTTCGAGCACCAGTTGACGCGCGTTGTCCCGGAGCAGCTGCTCGACCGATGCAGCGTCGGCCAGGCCATTGCCGGGCGCGGTCTTTTCCATCACCGAATAGATGCGGTGGCTGCTCGCGATCAGCGTGGTGCGGTCGGGCGTGACCATGCCCCGCTGAACCGCGCGTCCGGCTTCCATCAGTTCGGCGGCGATCAGCACGTCGACGTCGCCCGGCACCGCCATCAGCGCCAGCACGGGTTGGGCGTCCGGGTGAGGCTTGTCCTGCGGGGAAACCAGCTCGACGTAGTAGATGGTGGCGCCGGTACGCTGGGCCACGCCCGCCACCGAGGTGGATTGCGCAATCCAGCCCTCGTGTTCGGCCATGCCGACGATCCAGTCGACCAGAACGCCGCCGCCCTGGCCACCCAGGGCCAGTATGGCGATATTGATGGAACGGGCTTTGCTCAGGTTCATGACAGGTTCTCGAGGGGAAACAGCGCGCGCCGGGCGCGATCGGCGTGGGTGCGGCGGTGCCACCAGCCCAGCACCTGGCGACGCAGGCCGTCCAGCCAGCGGTCGCCGCCGACCGGGTTGTGCACCCGCTCGACCTTGTAGAACGAGGGACACAGGACGGCCGAGTCGGCCACCTCGCCGCAGTGGCCGCAGGCCACGCAGGCCTCGTCCACATGGGCCACCGGGTCGGGTTTGAGGGCATCACCGCTGGGGGCTAGCGTCAGGCTGGGGCAGCCCGAGACCCGCATGCAGGCGTGGTCGCCCGAGCAGACGGCGGCATCCACGCCAAAACGCTCCTTGACCATGCGCTCACCGCTCTTGATGGCCGCAGCCACCTTCGGTTTTTCACGGCGTTGGCGGTTGAGCATGCACTCGCTCTGCGCGATGATGACCTTGGGGCCGTCGTAGTCGGTGGTCATCGCTTCGCTGATGGCAGCGCGCATGGTCTTGACGTCGTAGGTGTGCGGCAGCATGCGGACCCACTCCACACCCACGCCACGCACCGCTTTCTCGATCGGGTGGCGGGTGCTGCGGTGCTGGTTCTCGGCACGCGACGACAGGATGTCCTGCCCGCCGGTGGCGGCCGAGTAGTTGTTGTCCACGATCAGGAACACGTTGTCGTGCTTGTTGAAGACCGCGTTGCCGATGCCGGTGGCCAGACCGTTGTGCCAGAAGCCGCCATCGCCCATCATGGCGATGGCGCGCTTGGAGGCCCCCAGCTGCTTGCCGGCATTGAAGGCCGAGGCGCTGGAGGCGCCCAGGCCATAGCCCATGGTGGTGGCGCCCAGGTTGAACGGTGCCTGGCTGGAGAACAGGTGGCAGCCTATGTCTGAGGACACATGGTGCTGCCCGTGGTCCTGCATGGCCAGCTTCAGCGAGGAGAAGATGGGCCGCTCCGGGCAACCCACGCAAAGGCCCGGCGGGCGCGGCGGCAACGGGATGTCGTTGCCACTGCCGGCGTTCACCGCGGCGGCAACGGCTGACGGCAGCGCCGGCATGCCCAGCGACACCGATGGGGCGAACGCCGCCGGGTGATGCGTTTCGACGAACCGGCGGATGCCCGAGCGCAATGCGGCCACCGTGTAGTCCCCGGTCATGGGCAACAAGTCCTTGCCGTGGATGATGGTGCCCACGCCATGACGGCGAAGTATGGTGTTGAGGTGCTGCTCGTGGTAATCGGGCTGGCCTTCCTCGATCACCAGAACCGCCTTTTTTCCCTTGCAGAAACGCAGCACCTCTTCTTCCACCAGCGGGTAGGCCACGTTGAGCACGTACTGGGGCAGGCGGGTCTGGCCCCAGAGATCGCCGAGTTCCAGCAACTGCAGCGCACGTTGCACGTTGTTGGTCAGTCCGCCCAGGGTGATGATGCCCAGGTGCCCGATGTCGCCGTCGATGAACTCGTTGAGCTGGTGCTCCTGGATGAACCTGACCGCCGCTGGCCAGCGGTCCTCGATCTTTTCCTTCTCATGCAGGAAGGAGGCAGGCGGCAGCACGATGCGGTTGACATCGCGTACCGGCTGCTCAAGGGCGTTTTTCAGGGTGAACGCGGGCCGCTGGTTCTCCCGGGTGATGAAGCTGCCGTGGAGGTGGCAGGAGCGGATGCGGAGTTCCAGCATCACCGGCGTGTTGGACGCCTCGGACAGGGCGAAGCCATCGTGCAC
Organism: uncultured Comamonadaceae bacterium; assembly: GCA_946482115.1. Next base: position 20,260 of record CAMLQP010000005.1, on the reverse strand, counting down.
GGCCTTGACGATGGACGGCAGGTGGGGGCGTGGGTCGAGCAGCCACATCTGCGACTTCATCGCGAACGCATGGGTTCGCTCCTGCATGATGCTGGAGCCCTCGCCGTAGTCCTCGCCAACGATGATCAGAGAGCCCCCCAGAACCCCACCCGAGGCCAGGTTGGCCAGCGCATCGGAGGCCACGTTCGTGCCCACCGTGGACTTCCAGGTCACGGCGCCACGCACCGGGTAGTTGACCGAGGCCGACAGGGCCGACGCGGCAGCGGCCTCGCTGGCGGCGGGCTCGAAATACACATCGAGCTTTTCCAGGATGGGCTGGGCGTCGGCCAGCACATCCATCAGGTGCGAGATGGGCGAGCCCTGATAGCCCGTGACGTAGCCCACGCCGCATTCGAGCAGGGCCTTGGTGACGGCCAGTATGCCTTCGCCGTGAAATTCGGTGCCGGCCGGAACCTCGAGTTGCCGCACCTCGGCCGCAAAAGAACGCTCTGCCATGAAAATTTCCTCAAGCGACCAGGGCCAACACGCGCAGCGGACTGCCCGAACCACCCTCGATCTTGAGAGGGGCGGCGATGACAACGGCACCCCTGGGAGGCAGCTGGTCCAGGTTGGTGAGGCATTGCAGCCCGTACTTGTTGGCGCCGTGCATCAGTGTGTGGCAGGGGTAGGGAAGGGGCCAGGCATAGGACTGGCCCGCGTCGGTGTTGATGGTCTCCACCCCGAAACCCAGAACGTTGCGCTCCCGGATGAGCCACTCCACCGCCGCTTGTGTGGGGCCGGGGGTGTGGGCGCCATCGTCCTTCATGTTGACGAAGTCCGCGGGGTTGCCCAGGCGCTTGCTCCAGTCGGTGCGGAACAGCAGCCAGGCGCCCGCCGGAATGGGGCCATGCTCCGCTTCCCAGGCCAGCAGAAATTCCACCGTGAGCAGCCAGTCGGAATTGGCCGCCACCTGGGCGCTTGCGTCCACCACCACCGCCGGGGCCACGAACTTCGCAGGATCGATCGTGTCCACCGAGTTCCGCGGCTGATCCTTGCCGCTGATCCAGTGCACGGGCGCGTCGAAGTGGGTGCCGGTGTGCTCGCCGCACGAAAAATTGTTCCAGTACCAGGCGGGCCCCGCCTCATCGTACCGGGAGATGCGTTCCTTCTTGAAGGCCCAGACCTGACCGAACTCGGGCGGCAGCTGGAGCGCCGGGAAGGATTCGGACAGGATTTGCGTGAGGTCGACGACACGCAGCTTCCCGCTGGCGATGTCGTGGGCAAAGTCGATCAAAGAAGCGGTCATGGGTTCCCCGTCTCCGGTGGATGGTTGTGAAGTCGATCTTGCCGGTTGGCCCAGGGGAGGGCTATCCCGAATTGGCGCTTGTATGTCCGTTTTCCGCTGACTTGGTGACGCTATCCAGAAAGTCGCACACCGCCTCGACGAAGGCCTCGGGCATCTGTTCAGGCAGCGGCACCATGGCGCCCGCAATGTCCGTTCGCCGCGCGTGGGGCAAGGCCTGCTGCAGACGGGGAACCGCCGGGTAAGCATGAGGGTCGGCGGTGGCGCCGATCAGGAGGGTGGGGCAACGCACGAGACCGATGCGGTCCTCCATGTGGTAGCGGTTGACCACCAGATGTCCCTGGGCGGCGCGTGGCCCGGCGCGCAGCGCGTCGGCCACGAAACGCTCCAGCAGATCCACATCACCATCGGGATAGAACGCCTGCCGGCCTCGCCACAACTCCAGCAGGTGGCCACCGTCGGCACGGTGGCTCACGCCGTCCACCACGGGGTGCTGGCCGTGCCGGACGCGGCGTTCGGCGTCAACGAAAGGGCAGGAGGACAGCACCAGGGCTCGGACCCGTGCGGGTGCCTGGGCTGCCATTTCCATGCCTATGACCGCGCCCGTGTGGTGGCCGACCACCACACAGTCGGCGATCCGCAGGGCATCCAGCAGGGCCAGCGCGGTGGCGGCCCAGTGTTCGATGGTCGGCTGAGCATCGGTCAGTGGGGGCGTGTCGCCGTATCCCACGGTATCCATCGCGATGGCGTCGAAACGCCCGCCGAGCAAGGGCAGCACACGTTCGTATTCACGCCAGGAACGGGGGGTCTGGTGCAGCAGCAAAACAGCGGGGCCGCTACCGCATCGGGCGATATGCACCGGGCCCCGCAGGGTGGTGATGGTGTGGCTGTCGGGTGTGATCATGAGGCGTTTTCCTGCGGGTCCTGTCGCGTCTTCAGCGCGGATCTTCGCACCGAAGCGGTGGTTTTGTGTGCACGGAGATGTCAGGGAAAACCATGAAAATGAATTGATTTACTTTTAAATATTTTTGCCGCAGAATACATCCAAAATCATTGATTTGGAGGTGAATGTGTCCGGTTCAATCTCTGTTCGTGTTGCGCAGGCGGAGTCGCTGCACCCCCTGATCCGGCGCCTTCGTCTCGAGCCCGCTGCAGGCGGGGGGCTGCCGGGATTCAGCGCGGGCGCCCATGTGCGGGTGCAGGTCACCCGGCCCGATGGCCGCAACGACTGGCGTCACTATTCGCTGATCAACCCGGTCTCGCAGGCCGGTGCAACCACCATGCCCACCCACTATGAAATCGCCGTGCGCCTGGAAGACGCCGGGCAGGGCGGATCGCGCTTCATGCATGGCCTGGTGGCTGGCGACCTGCTGACCATCGAAGCGCCGAAGAACGATTTCCCCCTGAGGGCCGGCCATGCGCCGGTGCTGCTGGTGGCCGGCGGCATCGGTGTCACGCCGCTGATCAGCATGGCCGCCGAACTCCGGGCCGCAGGGCGGCAGGTGCGCATGGTCTATGCCGGACGCAGTGGCGCACAGCTGGTTTACATGGATGCCCTGCGGGACCTGCTCGGCGAAAACCTTGGCGTGCACATCGACGATGAGGCCGGCGCCCCCCTGGATGTTGCGAAGCTGCTGGATGGCTGCGCCGGCGACGAGCAGATCTACATGTGTGGCCCCAAGCCCATGCTGGATGCGGTGCTTGCCGGTGCGCAGGCGCGCGGATGGGACAGCGACCGCGTGCGCTTCGAGCTGTTTTCGGCTGCCGCACCAGCGGCTGGCGATCAGGCCTTTGACGTGGTGCTGGCGCAAAGCGGTGTCACTTACCGCGTGGCCGCCGACCAGTCCATCCTCGACTGCCTGATAGGGCACGGATGCGACCCCTTGTATGACTGCAGACGCGGCGAATGTGGTGTGTGCGCCGTGCCGGTGATCGAAGGCGACGTCGAGCACCGCGACCATGTGCTCAGCGCCAGTGAAAAAGCCGCCAGCCAGGTGATCCAGATCTGCGTATCGCGCGCGCGTGGACACCGCCTGGTTGTCGACCTCTGAACATCCGCCCCAGCCCCGCAACCCTGACCGAAGGACAAGACCATGATCTCCAGACTTCTCGCCCGCCTCGTATTGGCGGTGTTGCCCGTTGCCGCCGTCCCCATGGGTGCCAATGCCCAAGACGCCAAGAACGCCGAATGGGTGGTCGGTTACGCCGCCGGTGGCGGTTCCGACGTGGTGGCGCGCATGCTGGCCTCCGCCATGGGCACGTCGATGAACCAGAACATCATCGTGACCAACAAGCCCGGCGCCGGCTCCAACATCGCCGCCGATTACGTGGCCAAGGTCAGGGATGCGGACAACACTCTGTTCACCGCCGATTCGGCCGTGCTCGGCGCCAACCCGTTCCTGTTCAGCAAGCTCACCTACAGCGCCGAGAAAGACTTTGCACCCGTGGGCATGATCGCCCGTTTCCCTCTGGTTCTGGTGGTCAACCCCGGCGCGCCGCCCAAGAACCTCAAGGAGTTCCTGGCATGGATCAAGAGCGACCCCAAACAGGCGGCCTATGGCAGCCCGGGCGCGGGCAGCCCGCACCACCTGGTGACCGAGTACTTTCGTACCCAGATCGGCGTACCGTTGAACCACATCGCCTACCGTGGCGCCGCGCCCGCCATGACCGACCTGGTCGGGGGCCAGCTGCCCTTCATGTTCGTCGACACGTCCAGCGGTGGTGCCTTCCTGACGTCGGGGAAAGTGCGCCCCATCGGCGTGGCCAGCCTGCAGCGCCTGAAGTCCATGCCCGAGATTCCCACGCTGGCCGAGCAGGGCCTCAAAGACTTTGAGGCCTACGCCTGGCAGGCCCTGGTGGTGCCCGCCAGCGCCAGCCCCGCCACGGTGCAGAAACTCAACAAGCACCTCAATGACGCGCTGAACCTGACCGAGGTGAAGGCTCGCATGCAGGTGCTGGGCATAGAGCCCATGCCTTCCACCGCTGCCGACGCCGTGCGTTTTGCCGCCAAGGAGCGCGAGCGCTGGGGCAAGGTGATCCGCGAGGCCAACATCAAGCTGGACTGACAGCGCATCCGGAGGAGAACGGCATGGCCAAATACGACCACCCCGAAGCCGTGGCGGCCCTGGTGCGCGACAGGGAGGTGCACAAAGACTGCTACATCGATGACGAAATCTTCGCGCTGGAGATGGAGCACCTGTTCGTCAACACCTGGGTCTACGTCGGTCATGCCAGCCAGATCCCGAACGCGGGCGACTACTACACCACCACCGTCGGCACCCAGCCGGTGGTGATGGTGCGCCACGCGGACATGAGCATTCAAGTGCTCTACAACCGTTGCCCGCACAAGGGCGTCCAGGTGGCGCCCGAGGGCTGCGGCAACACCGGCAAGTTCTTCCGCTGTCCCTACCACGCCTGGACGTTCCGCACCGATGGCAAGCCGTTGTCCATCCCCTTGAAAAAGGGCTACGACAACACCGGCTTCGAGCAGTGCGAAGCCTCGCACGGCATGGTGCCGGTCGGCGCGGTACACGCCTATCGCGACTTCGTGTTCTGCCGCCTCAGTCCGCAAGGCATCGGTTTCGAGGCCTTTTTTGGCGATTCGCTCAGCACCCTGGACAACATGGTCGACCGTTCGCCCGAAGGCAGGCTGGAAGTGGCCGGCGGCGTGATGCGCTACATGCACCATTGCAACTGGAAGATGCTGGTGGACAACCAGACCGACACCTGCCACCCGATGGTGGCGCACGAATCGTCAGCCGGCACCGCCGTCAAGGTCTGGAACGACGCACCCCCCGGCACCCCCAAGCCCATGGCGGTGGAGCTTTTCGCGCCCTTCATGAGCCCCTACGGGTTCTTCGAGAACATGGGCATCCGTGTGTGGGACAACGGCCACGGTCATACCGGCGTCAGCGACTCCATACACGCCGAATACGCCGGCGTGCCGGGCTACCTGGAGCAGATGGTGGCGGCCTACGGTGAGGAGCGCGCCCACGCCATCCTGGGCGATGTGCGGCACAACACGGTCTATTTCCCCAACATCATGGTCAAGGGGCCGATCCAGACGCTGCGCCTGTTCAAGCCCCTCTCCGCCAATCGCACGCTGGTGGAGAGCTGGACCTTCCGCCTGGTCGGCGCACCCGACCTGCTGCTGGAGCGCACCCTGATGTACAACCGCCTGATCAACGCGCCGACCTCGGTGGTCGGTCACGACGACCTGGAGATGTACGAACGCGCCCAGGCCGGCCTGCACTCGCGAGGCTCGCAGTGGGTCAACGTGGGCCGCCTGTACGATCCGGCCGAACACGGCCAGACCAATGTCGTCACCAACGGCACCAGCGAAATGCAGATGCGCAGCCAGATGCGTGCCTGGGTGAAGTTCATGACAACCAGCATGAAAGCGGAGCCACAGACATGAACGCGCCCACCGACCGGCAACTGATCGATTTCGTGGTGGCCGAGGCGGCCCTGCTCGACGAGCTGCGTTTCGACGAATGGCTGGCGCTGTTCACCGACGACGGCCGCTACTGGATGCCGCTGGCCCATGGCCAGACCGACCCGCGACTGCACGCGTCGCTGATGTACGAGGACAAGTTGCTGCTCCAGGTGCGCATCGAGCGGCTGCGCGGCGCGCGAACCTTCTCGCAGCAACCCGGCAGCCGCTGCCACCACCTGCTGCAGCAGCCGGTGGTCACCGCACGGGACGACGCGGCCGGCATCTACGCCTGCCGTACGGCCTTTCACTACGTGGAGAGCCGGCGGGACAGCCAGACCCTCTACGTGGGCTGGGCCAGCCACACGCTGGTGTCGCAGGGTGACACACTGCGCATGCGACTCAAACGCGTCGACCTGGTGAACTGTGATGCCGCTTTCGGCAACATCCAGCTCTTCATGTGACCAGTTGACAATTCCAGTTTCGCGTTTTCCGGACACCGGAGGGCGCAAACCGGATTGCGACGGCCCTCCGGTTGGCAGACACTGCCTCCCACCATAGCCGCCATTTCCCTACGACCTGCCATGGACCTGTTGACCGCCTTTGCCCGAGACTTTCCTCCACCCGAGCGCACCGTGCCGCAGCTGCTGGCACGCCAGGCCCGGAGGCATGGTTCCCGCACGCTGTTCGTGGCCGGCGAACACCGCTGGAGCTACTTTTACGCGCTCGAGCAGGCGCAGGCCTATGGCGCGCTGCTGCAGCAGGCTGGCCTGCGCATGGGTGACCGCGTGGCACTGCTGTGCTCCAACCGCGTGGAATTCATGCAGATGCTGCTGGGCTGCGCCTGGATCGGTGCCGTGGCGGTGCCCATCAACACTGCCTCGCGAGGGGCCCAGTTGCGCCACATCCTGAACAACTCGGGCGCGCGCCTGCTGGTCACCGAGGCCGAGACGCTGGGGGTGGTTCAGGCGCTGGACGCGCTCGAAGGCGGTCCGGTGCCGCTGGAACACATCTGGGTGCTGGGCGACACGGCTGCCGCCGAGACCGACCCGCGCTGCCGGCCCTATCCGCAGGAGCCGGGTGCCGACCGTGCCGAAGCCGCCCCGGTGCGCCCCGGTGACACCCTGGCCATCCTCTACACCTCCGGCACCACCGGGCTGTCCAAAGGTGTGTGCTGTCCCCATGGCCAGTTTTTCTGGTGGGGTGCCCACACCAGCACGCTGCTGGGCGTGGTTCCGGGCGATGTGCTGCTGACCACGCTGCCGCTGTTCCATACCAACGCGATGAACGCCTTTTTCCAGGCCCTGATGGTGGGGGCCACCCTGGTGGTGGAGAAGCGTTTCTCGGCCTCGGCGTTCTGGGCCTCGCTGGTTCGCCACCGGGCCACCGTCACCTATGTGCTGGGTGCCATGGTGCCCATCCTGCTGTCCAAAGATCCCACACCCGAAGACAAGGCCCACCGCGTGCGTGTCGCGCTCGCACCGGGCGTGCCGCCGCAGTTTCACGCTGAGTTCACGGCGCGTTTCGGCCTGACGCTGCTGGATGGGTATGGCTCCACCGAGACCAACTTCGTGATTGGTGCCGACACCAGCGAGCAGCGCCCCGGAACCATGGGCAAGGTGCGCCCGGGTTTTGATGCCCGGGTGGTTGACGGCGACGACAACGAGGTGCCGCCTGGTACCCCGGGTGAACTGATGCTGAGGGCCGACGAGCCCTTCGCTTTTGCCACGGGCTACTTTGGCATGCCCGACAAGACTGTCGAGGCCTGGCGCAATCTGTGGTTCCACACCGGCGACCGCGTGGTGCGCGACGCCGACGGCTATTTCACCTTCATGGACCGCCTCAAGGATGCCATTCGCCGCCGGGGGGAAAACATCTCCTCCTACGAGGTCGAGCAGGTGCTGCTCAGCCATCCGGCGGTGGAGGTGGCCGCGGTGTTTCCGGTCAAGAGCGAGATGGCCGAGGACGAAGTCATGACCGCCATCGTGTTGCGTGAAGGCGCGACGCTCAGTGAGGTCGAGCTGATGCAGTTCTGCGAGCCACGGCTGTCCTATTTCGCGGTGCCGCGCTTCGTGGAGTTCATGGCCCAGCTCCCCGCCACCGAAAACGGGAAAATCCAGAAGTTCAAGCTACGCGAGCGCGGTGTGACCGACCAGACCTGGGATCGCGAGACATCGGGCTACCAGCTCAGGCGCTGACCTCGTCATGGCTCATGTAAATGTCCGAAAAGGCTACGACGGCGTGGTGCTGGCTGTGCCAGTGACCGTGCCCTACCAACGCTACTCCACCAAGGGCGCACACTGGTTCGTCGGTCAAGCCCTGCACGGTTTGCTGAATGCCTCAGGCCTTGCCAAGGAGCAGATCGACGGTCTGACGGTCAGCAGCTTTTCGCTGGCACCCGACACCGCCGTGGGCATCACCCAGCACATGGGCCTGTCACCGCGCTGGCTCGACAACATTCCCACGGGTGGCGCCTCGGGCGTGATGGCGCTGCGCCGCGCTGCGCGGGCGGTGCAGTGCGGTGACGCCAGTGTGGTGGCCTGCGTGGCGGCGGACACCAACCACGTGGACTCCTTTCGCCAGACGCTGGGTTCCTTCAGCCACTTCGCGCGAGACGCCAGCTACCCCTACGGCGCTGGCGGTCCGAACTCCATCTTCGCCTTCATCACGGCGAACTACATGCGCACCTACGGTGCGCTGCGCGAAGATTTCGGTCGCATCTGCGTGGCCCAGCGCCACAACGCCCTCCAGAACCCCAATGCACTGTTCAAAAAGCCTTTGGACCTGCGGGAGTACCTCGAGGCGCGGCCTATTTCAGCACCCATACACCTGTTCGATTGCGTGATGCCTTGTGCGGGTGCCGACGCGTTTCTGGTCATGACCGAACAGCGTGCGCGCGATCAGGGCCTGGCTTACGTGCACCTGCGTGGCGCCATCGAGCGTCACAACGCCTACAGCGACGACCCCATCATGAATCGCGGCGGCTGGCGCGTGGATCGCGATGACCTGTATGCCCAGGCCGGTCTCGCGCCCCAGGACATCGACATGCTCATGACCTACGACGACTATCCGGTCATCAGCATGATGCAGATCGAGGACCTGGGCTTTTGCGAGAAAGGCGAGGGCCCGGCCTTTGTGCGGGCGCACGACCTCACCTTCGCGGGCGATTTTCCGCACAACACCAGCGGCGGCCAGCTCTCCATCGGCCAGCCCGGCGCCGCTGGCGGTTTCATCGGCCTGGTCGAGTCCCTGCGCCAGCTCACCGGCCAGGCCGGCGGGCGCCAGGTCAAGGTGGCCAGAACCGCCCTGGTTGGCGGCTTTGGCATGGTGGTCTATGACCGCTGCCTCTGCACCGGCGCGGTGGTCCTGGGAGCCGCGCCATGAGCATGCCCTTCATGAAGCCTGCGCGCAAGAACCCGGTTCTGCGCACGCCGCAGATCAACTTGCCGCCTGCGGCCCGGGGTCGGGTTGCCCTGGGCCTCACGGCGGCTGCTGCCGAGGGGCGGCTGGAGCTGCAGGTCTGCGACGACTGCGGCGCGGTGCAGTATCCGCCCCGTGAGGCCTGCCACCGCTGCGTGTCGCCCCACCTGCAGTGGCGCCACCAGTCGGGCGAAGGTCGCCTGCTGGCGCAGACCACGCTGGACCACAGCAATGACCTCTACTTTCGTGAACGCCTGCCCTGGCGGCTGGGCATGGTGCAGCTCGACGCGGGCCCCTCGGTCGTGGTGCACCTGCACGGTGACGTGCCGGAACCCATGCCGGGCGCCGAGCCGCGGGTGCGCGTAGGTGCTCGCCTGGATCGGGCCGGGCAGGCCGTTCTGATCGGATTCCCTGACGAGGAGACACCCCACATGGCCGACGACAAACTGCTGCGTGAGATGACCAGCGATCCCAGGTACCGCAAGGTGCTGGTCACCGATGGAAAAAGCGCCGTCGGTCAGGCGGTGGTCAAGGCCCTGGTCAAGGCTGGTGCCGACATCGTCTGGGTGGGTTACGCGGAACCCTGGAAGAAACTGCCCGGCCTGCCCGAGATCGCCGCGCTGCCCCAGGTCACGATGGTGCCGCTGGACGTGACCGACGAGCGCTCGGTGCGGGAGCTGGCCGGTGAACTGGGCGGCAAGGTGGACATTGTGGTGAACACCGCGGAGCACCACCGTGCCTTCGGCATTTCTGCCCGGCGCGGCGTTGATGTGGCCAAGGCCGAGATGGAGGTCAACTACTTTGGCCTGCTGCGCCTGGCCCAGGCCTTCGGGCCCGCGCTCAAGGGTCGGGCGGCTGATGGCGCAACCCACGCCGTGGCCTGGGTCAACCTGCTGTCGATCTTCGCGTTGAGCAATTTCCCGGCCCAGGGCACGTTTTCGGCATCCAAGGCGGCGGCGCTGTCGCTGTCGCAGAATCTGCGCGCGGACATGCGCCCCGCCGGTATCCGGGTGGTCAATGTGTTCCCCGGTCCGATCGACGAGGAGTGGAACCAGAACCTGCCGCCCCCCAAGGTCGCACCTTCGGCACTGGCCAACGCCATCGTCAAGGCCTTGCGCGACGGCGTGGAGGACGTGTACCCCGGCGACGTGGCCCAGGAATGGCTGGAGCGCTGGCGCGACAACCCCAAGGTGCTCGAACGCGAGCTGGCCGCAGGAGGCATGTGACATGAACCAACCCGACACCCGCCTGCTCGGCAGCCTGGCGCTCGCCCTGCTGGGCGGCCGCATCCGCATCGTGGATCTGACGCAGACACTCAGCCCGGACTTTCCGGCCATCGCGCTGCCGCCCGAGATGGGCCAGTGCCAGCCCTTCCGCATCGAACAGGTGTCGGCCTACGACGAGCGCGGTCCGGGCTGGTACTGGAACAACTTTTCGTGCGGCGAACACACGGGCACCCATTTCGATGCACCCATCCACTGGATATCGGGTCGCGACCTGCCCAACAATTCGGTGGACACGATTCCGCCGCAACACTTCATGGCGCCGGCGTGCGTGATCGATTGCAGCGCCCAGAGCGCGGCCGACCCCGACTACCTGCTGACCGTGGCCGACATCGAAGCCTTTGAAGCGGCGCATGGCCGCATCCCTGCCGGGGCCTGGGTGCTGATGCGCACCGACTGGTCGGCGCGCTGGTCCAAGCGGCGGGACGGCGAGGCTTACCAGAACTTCGACGAGAGCGGCCAGCACACGCCCGGCCCGAGCACCGAGGCGGTGCGCTTCCTGGTGGAGGACCGGGACGTGCTGGGCTTCGGCTCCGAAGCCATAGGAACCGATGCCGGCCAGGGCTACCATTTGCGCCCACCCTATCCGTGCCACTCCCTGATGCACGGCGCTGGCAAGTATGGTCTGCAGTGCCTGACCAACCTCGATCAGCTGCCACCCGTCGGCGCTATCGTGGTGGCGGCACCGCTCAAGATTGAAAACGGCAGTGGCAGCCCGTTGCGGGTGTTGGCGCTGGTGGAGGACGACATCCCATGACTCAAGGACCCCACAAGGTGGCCGCCGTCACCGGCGGCAGCGCCGGCATCGGCAAAGTGATCTGCGAGCAATTGCTCGAACAGGGCTACGAGGTGATTTCGCTGTCGCGCCGCTCCACCGACATCGCCCACCCCCGACTGCACAGTATCGAAGTCGATCTGAGCGACCGCGCCGCCACCGCCGAGGCGATAGCAGCCATGATGAGCCGGCACGAGGTGACGACCGTGGTGCACAACGCGGGCGTCATTCGGGCCGCGCCCCTGGCCGATGTGAAGCTGGACGACCTCGATGCGCTGGTGGACCTGCACCTGGGTTGCGCCATCCAGATGGTCCAGGCCGCGCTGCCGGCCATGCGTGCGCGGCAATTCGGCCGTGTGGTGCTGCTGTCCTCACGTGCCGCGCTGGGGCTGCAGACCCGCACCAGCTACTCGGCCACCAAGGCGGGCATGCTGGGTATGGCGCGCACCTGGGCGCTCGAACTCGCACCCGAGGGCATCACCGTCAACGTGGTGGCGCCGGGGCCGATACGCACCGACATGTTCTACGACGTGGTCCAGGCCGGCAGCGAGAGGGAAAAGGCGCTGGCGGCCTCGGTGCCGGTGCGGCGCCTGGGGGAATCGGCCGATGTGGCCCGTGCCGTGTCCTTTTTTGCCGATGCGGCCAACAGCTTTGTCACCGGACAGGTGCTGTACGTGTGTGGCGGCACCAGCGTGGGCAGCCTGGCCTTGTAGGCACCGATGGGTGGTTCAGGTGGGCCCGCGGTGCAGCTCGATGATGCGCCGCAGGGTGACCTTGAGGCTTTCGGCTCGCTTGAGGCCAAACGGCTGCAGCACCCGCTGCTCGTGTGCCTTGGCCTGCTCCATCAGGTCTGCGACGATGGCCCGCCCCTCGGGCGTGATGCGGACCATGGTGACCCGCCGGTCGCTGTCATGGGGGTAACGCTGCACATAACCCTTGGCTTCCATGCGGTCCAGCAGCCGCGTCACCGTGGGCTGCTTGCTCACGGCGATGTCGGCCAGGCCGCCGATGCTCAGGCCGGGCTTGCTGGCCAGCGTGGCCAGTATGCGCCACTCGGTGACGGAAAAGCCGGTGGACTGGACCACCTCATGGAATTCGCCTGAAATGAGGTGGCTGGCCTGCGCCAGCAAGGCCGGCAGGTAGTCGTCCACAAACGGCAGCGGTTCGGGCGTGTCGGACGGGGAGTCAAGCATGGGCCGATCATAGCCCGCCCATTCGCGTGCTTCGGCCCGCGTGGCCATCGCCCAGGGGTCGGGCGTGCAGCGTGTGTGCCAGGTCCCCCAGCAGCCGGCTCAGCCGCTGCTGCTCGGCGTGGCCGACACCGGACAGCAGCACGTCCACCCAGCCGCGGTGCGCCTTCGCCATGCACTCGAAGTGGGCACGCCCCTGGGGCGTCATGCGAACGATGTTCGAGCGCCGGTCGTTCGGGTCCATGGCTCTCGTGACATGGCCTTCGGCGATCAGCTGGTCCGTCAGGCCGGTCACATTGCCGCCGGTCACCATCAGCCGTTGGGACAGGGCCTTCATGCGCAGGCCCTGAGGAAACGGATGCAACTGCGCCAGGTAGTCGAAGCGCGCCAAACTGGTGCCGAAATGTTGCCGCAGCCGTTGCCCCAAGGCCTGTTCCATATGGTGAGAGCAGTCCAGCAGCCGCAGCCACAGCCGCAGTGCCTGGCGTTCGTCGGCACTCGGCAACGGAAGGCCATCAGGGGGGTAGGCGGGTGGGGCACTCAGTTCCATCGTGGCTGGCCGCGCCTGGCTTGGGAACAGAACTTGCTTGACGGAAATTCCCTGGGGCGACGGTTGGGTTCCAGTGTCGATCAGGCCTGGCCGCAGGGCAATCCGCTTTCCGCTTCCGGGTATCCGGATAACGCGACGAACGGTCTTTCCGGCCCTGGGATTACCCGATGATTGTTTAGTCCTAAACAAGTTACTATGAATGGAGCCCCCAGGGGGCCACTGTTCCACAGCACCTCCCCCCGATGCCATGTCCACGAGTTGCGAAACCCATCTGCTGGATCGTTTCCCCCTGTTCCGTTCGCGCTCGCCCGATGAGGCCTGCGCGCTGATGGGCAATGTGTTCTCGCCGCATCGCCTGGTCATGCGCGGGAACGACCATGGCTTGTCCCTGCACCACAACCGCGTGCGCCTGAACCAGCTGGGACTCAATGTCCTGACCTATGGCGCCGAGGTCGAAATCGACCCTGGCGAACGTGCCGACTTCTACATGCTGCTGCTGCCCCTGCGCGGACAGGCCGTCACCGAAAGCCAGGGCCGCCATGCGGTGCTCGACCCCGGCACGATGGGGGTTCTGCACCCGCGCCAGCAAACCCGCATGCACTGGGGTTCCGGTTGCGAGATGGTGCTGCTTGAGGTGCCCCGCCCGGTGCTGGAGGATGTGGTGGGTGAAACGCCGCACAGCCCCGACGGCGGCCTGACGATGGCCCTCCCACGCGCCACGCCTTCCGTGGGGGCGTGGTGGCAGTCGGTGATGGACATGACGCTCAACCTGCACCAGTTCGGCGACCAGTGGCTGGCGCAACCCCGCGCCCAGCTGGCCATGGAAGGCTTCTTGGTGGCCGGGCTGCGCATGCTGTTCCATCCGGCCGACACCGCTCCCCTGCTGGTTCCGGCGCTGTCGGCCAACAGCCAGCGGGCGTTGGCGCGTGCGGTCGACTACGTGCAGGCCCATGCGAGCGACCGCCTGACGGTGGCCGACATCGCCAGTGCCGCCTGCGTGAGCCCGCGCACGCTGGAGGCGGCTTTCCGGCGCCGCTACGATCAGTCTCCGCTGGCCTACGTACGCAGCCTGCAGCTTGACCGCGTGCACGAAACCCTGCGCCAGGCGTACCTGAGGCAGCGGGGGGTACAGGTGACCGAGGTGGCGATGGAAAATGGTTTCACCCACATGGGCCGCTTTGCCGGTTATTACAAGAAGCGATTTGGTTGCACCCCCACTCAGACGCTCAAGGGCGGCTGACGACGCTCAGGGAAACAGCTGGATCATCGGCAGCCGGGCGTGGGCGTTGACCAGGTTCACGCGCTTGAGCGCGATGCGCAGTCCTTCGGGGGTTTCGCGCAGGCGGTGGACGTAGTGGCCGAGCAGCACCACCATTTCTTCCCCCCGGCTTTCGGCGTAGGTGAAAGGGGTGTGCAGTGTGTGCACACCCGACGCCGAGGCGAGCAGTCGCGGCAGTTGCAACACGTGCTGGCACTGGCTGCGCACCTGCTGGGAATGGGCGCGGTCGCCGCGCAGGCGGGCGATGCGCACGCGCAGCAGCAGGGGGTTCTCGTCGGCGATGGCGTTGTGGCTTTCGTCCTCGGCCTGGTGGCGGCCCTTGAGCGGCACCCAGTAGCGGCCGTCTTCCGCAAACAGGGCGAGCCAGCTGTCGTACTCGGCCTCGTCAATCAGACGCGCCTCTTCCAGGATGAAGTCTTGCAGTGTGGCCAGCATGGGGACCTCAGGCGATGCGGCTGGTGATGTGCTGCAACCAGGCACGGTACTGGTTGCGGATCAGCAGCTCGCTGCTGCCATTGGTGTCCATGGGCAGCGTGTCAAGTTCGGTGGGCTGGAAATCGCGGTGCAGGCTGACCCAGTCGTTGGGTCCTGAGCGCAGCCCTTCTTGTTGCTGCTCGAACAGGTGGATGTCGTCGTGTGCCACGATGGACATGGGCGAAAACACCAGCCGGCTGTAGTTCAGCGCGCGCTCCAGCAGCAGGTCCGGTGCCCCGACGGTGCGGAAGTTCCAGGCCTCGATCACGGTGCGGTCCACCGCCACCGGGCGGATCACACGTATGGTCTGTGGCGAGCCCTTGACCGCCAGGCTGGGGTAGAGCACCGCGTTCTGCGGCGAGTGTTCCAGGATCTGTCGGGCCCGGTCCTCGCCATGCGCGGCGGCCAGGGCCTGCACATAGTCGCCCAGCTCGCCATAGTTCGAATGCACGCTGGCCCGCGTGCCCGAGACGCTGTGGCCGTTGGGAAGCACACGCCCACCCATGCCCTCGAAAAAGGCGTAGGGCTGGCCAAAGGGCAGGATCTGCTCGATGGCCATGGGCCGGGGCACGCCCGGGTCGGTCTCGGTCCATTGCGACTGCGCGGCCCGTACCGCCGACTCGTGGGTGCTGACCGGATGCACCGTGTCGTTGATGTTCTCCAGGTAGAACTTCCAGTTGCAATGGATGGTGTTGCGCAACACGCCGCCATGGATCACCAGCTCGCTCGTGGGCGAGCGGTCCACCATCTGGTCGAGGGCGGCCAGGGCATCGCCGAAGTAGTCCTCGAAGCCCGGGCCCTCGGGATTCACGCGCACGAAGATGAAACCCCGGTACACGTGCAGTCCGCTGACCGGCGTCAGCCCCCGGCCGTTGCTCGAATCGCCCAGGCCCGTGCCTTCGTAGCCGGAGCGCAAGGGGTAGGACGCCAGCGCGCCGTCGAGCCGGTAGCTCCAGGCGTGGTAGGGGCAGCGCAGGAAACGCGCGCCCAGCCGGCCCGATTCGGCCGTGTACAGCCGCACGCCCTTGTGGGCGCAGCGGTTGTGCAGGGCGCGCACCTCGCCTTCGTTGTCGCGAAGAATCAGCAGCGACTGGCCCGCGATGTCCACCGTGAGGTAGTCCAGCGGCGCGGGGATCTGGCTGGTGTGCCCGGCGTACTGCCAGGTGTTGCCAAAAAATTCCCGCTGCTCCAGCGCAAACAGCTCCGGGCTCAGGTACAGGTCCTTGTGCACCTGGTCTGCACGGACCCGGTCACGGATGGACGCGGCGGACAAGGGCGTGTTCATCGGCGGGCAAAAGCTTACTTTGGCGCCATCAGGTTGCGCAGCGTCTGGCCATAGGTCGGGCTGGTGCGCACGATGCCATCCCAGGCGGCGTCGGAGGCGGTCTTGAGGAACAGGGCCGCCTGGGCAGGGTCCAGCTTCACGGTCTGTATGCCGGCGGCTTCCTGCTTCTTGAGCTCGGCGGGCACGTCGCGGGCGGCGTCTTCGGCATTCAGGCTTTCAAGCCAGGCACCCTGTTTTTCCATGAACGTGCGTTGCGCGGGGCTCAGCTTCTTCCAGGCATTGGCGCTGAAGACCACGCCCAGCTCGATGGTGTAGAAGCCCGGGTCCAGACGGTACTTGGTCTTTTCCTGCCAGCCCAGGTCGAAGATGCCCAGCAGCGGCCAGCCATAACCATCGACGACGCCGCGTTCCAGCGCGGTGTACACGTCGCCGGGCGGGATGGTGGTGACGGTGGCACCCAGCTTCTGGAAGAAGTCGCGGTAGATGGGCGCGATGCGCAGTTTCAGGCCGTTGAGATCGGCCTTGTCGATCTTCTTGTTGGTGTAGATGTGGTACGGGATGTTTTCGCCGGTGCGGGCAAAGTAGAACAGGCCCTTGTCCTGGTAGGCCTTGTTGAGCTGCTCCAGCCCGCCGTTCTTGCGCAGCTCGGCCATGGACTGGTTGGTGTAGTTCAGCGCCAGGCCTTCGGGCACGAGGCTGGCGGTGAACGATGCCGACGTGTTGGCGAGGTCGACCACGCCGTTGCGCAGCGCAGCGCCCTGGTCGAACGTCGGGATGGCCTTGGGGCCACCGATGTAGTTGATCTGGACCAACCCCTTGCCTTCGTCGTTCACCTTCTTGATGAAGCGTTCGAAGTTCTTGGCAAAGTAGGTGCCTTCCTGGAAGGCGTTGACCGCCTTGAGCGTGACTTCCTGGGCCAGGGCGGCACCGGAAGCGGCAAGGCCCCAGGCCAGGGCCACGGCCGTGGACAGACTGCGACGGGAAATACGGGCTTTCATGGAAGGCGCTCCTTCAGGGGTGGTTGGGAGTGAAAGACGGACAAGGGCTTCGCAGGATCAGCGCGACATGCTGGTGGGCAACCAGGTGGCGATGGACGGAAAGAAGAACACCAGGGTCAGCACCAGCAAGCCAAAAACGACATAGGGCAGCACGGCGCGGTAGATGTCCAGTGTGGTGACCGACGGCGGTGCCACGCTGCGCATGGTGAACAGCAGGGTGCCAAACGGTGGCGTGATCAGGCCCAGCTGCATGCAGATCATGAACAGGATGCCGAACCACACCGGGTCGATGCCGTACTGTTGCACCAGTGGCATGAAGAAGGGCAGCGTGATCAGCATGATGGCCACCTGGTCGAGGAAGCAACCCAGCACCAGCAGGATCAGCATCATCACCACCACCACTGTTCCGGCACTGAATCCGTGTCCCTGAATCAGGTTGACCATGCCGTTGGTCGCCCCGGTGAACACCAGAATCTGCGAAAAGGTGGTGGCGCCGAAGATGATGAAAAGAATCATCCCCGAAACGGCCGCCGTTCCGAGCAAGGCCTGGCCCAGGTGCTTGAGCGTGAGCGAGCGGTACAGCGCGCAGACCACCACGGTCGCGAGCGCGCCGATGGCTGCCGCCTCGGTGGGGGTGGCCCAGCCACGTGTCATGGCGATGATCACCACCAGGAAAATGCCCACCAGCGGTGACACATAGACCACCACGGGGCGCCAGCGTTGCCAGCCGCGCAGGCGGGGGGCCTCGAAAGACGGGGCCAGCTCGGGGCGGCGCCAGGCGGTGAAGACGATGTAGCCGACAAACAGGATGGACAACATGATGCCCGGCAACACGCCGCCCAGCAGCAGGCCGCTGACCGAGATGCTGGCCAGGCTGCCGAACAGCACGGTGATGGCCGAGGGGGGGATCAGCGCGTCCACGCCACCGATGGCCATGATGGGCCCCAGGCCCATGTGCGGGTGGTAACCGCGGGCCAGCATCTGCGGCAGAAGGACGCTGCCCAGCAAGGCGGTGGTGGCCACGGTGGAACCCGAAATGGCCGAGAACACGGTGCCCGCCACCACGGCGATCACGGCCAGGCGACCGGGCACCCGCGAGATCAGGCCATCGAAGGCATCGATCGCCTTCATGGCCACGCCGGTGTGCAGCAGCAGTTCGCCCATCAGCAGAAAGAACGGTATGGGCGTGAGCGAGAAGTTGGTGATGGCGCTCATGCCCGAGCGCGCCAGCTGGGGCAAGCCGTCCATGCCGCCCAGGTAAACCAGTCCGCCGGCGATGTTGATCGCAATGAAGGCGAAGGCCACGGGAATGCCGCTGAGCAGCAGCACCGTCAGGCCACCAAAAATCATCAGGGTGAGTTGCCACCATTCCATGTGTGTGCTCCTGCCCGCCGCTCAGTCTTGGCCCGCCAGCGCACTGCGCAGGCACTCGATGGCAATCAGCAGGAACAGCGGCGGCACGGCTGCCATCACCCACCATTCGGGAAACACCAGGCTTTTCATTACCAGGGCTCCGGAGCGGTAGGTGTCCAGCACCAGCAGGGCCGACGCGTAAACCAGCACCCCCGTGACCGCGGTCGACAGCCACATGGTGGCGCGGAACAGCTGGTTGCGCCGTCCCGAGGTCATGCGTTCGACGAGCAGGTCCAGCTTGACGTGGCCTCTCTGTGCCACCAGCCAGGGCGCCACCAGCAGCGTGGCCAGCGGGAGCGAATACTCGATCACGTCGGATGCCCAGCCCAGCCCACGCCAGCCCAGGTTGCGAAACAGCACCTCGGCGGTGATCAGCAGAATGTCAGCCGCCAGAATGACCCCGGCCAACATGGCCAAGCTCTTGAGAAACCACAACCAGTGCGTCGTGAACATGGGTACTTTCTACGTAAGCCGTCCGGCGATCCAGCAATGTTCCCATGATGGAGCTGCCGGCCGCAAACCGATATCCGCTTTTGGCCCGGCGTGTATCCCATTTCCGCAATTCCAACATCCCCGGTGGCGCAGGAGCGGCCGCTGCGTTGCCTCGGCTGATCGGGAGGGTTTTTGCGCAATCCGGATACGACTTGGCGCACACCGGATAGTTGTTGCGCCGGGGCGTGCCCATACTGGATCGCGCCGTGCCCGATACGGCCCATCACCTCCCCGATCTTTTTACCTAAGGACACCAACGACATGGTCACCAAACGGCATCTGTTTCGCGGCGCCCTGGGCGCCTTGATCGGCCTGAGCCTTGGCGCTATGGTCCAGGCGCAGGAGCTCACCCTCAAGGCCGTCAATGGCTTTCAGGAGGGCACCTACTTCGCCAGGAACTTCGAACGCTTCATCAAGAAGGTGAACGACGAAGGCAAGGGACTCATCCAGATCAACTACATCGGAGGCCCCAAGGCCATTCCGGCATTTGATCAGGGCGGCGCACTGCGCAGCGGGGTGGTCGATCTGGCCAACACCACCGCCGCGTGGACGGCCGGCCTGGTGCCCGAAGGCCTGGCACTGAACTACACCCATATGAGCATGGCCGAGCTTCGCAAGAATGGCGGCCTGGAGTCCTTGAACAAGCTCTACCTGGAAAAGGGGCTGTACTACTTCGCGCGCACCGGCGAGGGCATCCCGTACCACATCTACACCAACCGGAAGATCGACAAACCGGACCTGACCGGGCAGAAGCTGCGCATCGCACCCATTTTTCGCGACTTTTTCCAGAAGCTCGGCGCCACCGTCGTCACCATTCCACCCGGCGACGTGTACACCGCCCTGGAGCGCGGCGTCGTGGACGGATATGGCTGGCCGCTGCTGGGCATCTTCGACATGGGCTGGCAGGAAAAGACCAAGTACCGCGTAGACCCTGGGTTCTACCGCTTGGAACTGGGTGTGGTTTTCAGCGCCAACACCTGGAAAAAGCTCACGACCGCACAGCGCGAGTTTCTCGAAAAGCAGGCCACGTGGCTGGAGAGCCAGAACGCCGAGGATGCGGCCCGCGACGGCACGGCGGAACTGAAGAAGCAGGACACAGCCGGCATACAGGCCATCAAGCTTGACCCCGCCCAGTCGGCGGCCATGCTGAAGGTGGCCTACGACGCGGCGTGGGAGGGCATCGTGCGCAGCAGCCCCACACACGGCCCGGCATTGCGCCAGTTGATGGCACCCAAATAGGAAAGACGTTCAACGCTTGCTGGGTCCAATCACGGGGCTGCAAGCAGGGGGCGCCAAGATGGGCGGGAGGAGAGGGCGATCAGAGAAAGCCCCATCGCCCCGCAGCCCGCATGAACTGGGGCTTGGCCCAAAGAAAAAGCCCCCGGGA
>CAMLQP010000004.1 GCA_946482115.1 uncultured Comamonadaceae bacterium | reverse complement strand
CGCGTCTGGTACCGCGCCAGCAGCGCCCACTCGCGCCTCCCTTGCACATGACCAAAGTCCCTCGCCCACACGGCGTTGAAGCCCCATTGCGTCTGCGCGTCGGGCTGGTGCTGGTAGGCCAGTTCCAGGTTGAGCTGGCGGCCGGCCGGTGCCAGGTCCAGACGCTCGGTCTGACGCAACACGCTGCCTTCGAGCGTGCGGCCCACCGGCACGTCGAAGTGCGCCCGCGCGCGGTCCACCCGCACCGGCTGGCTGAGCGCCAGGCCCCAGCGCCCGCGCTCGCGGGCCCAGGCCAGGCCGGCGGCCCACTGGCTGGTGCGCCCGCCTTCCACCCGCGTCATCAGGCCCTGGCCGCGCGCCTGCAGCCAGCCCCATTCGGCGTGGCCGAACAGCGCCAGCCCCCCCGGCAGCGGGTATTCGCCCTGGACTGAAACCGCCTGCTGCCAGGCCTGCGCGATGCCCAGCCCGGCGCTGCCGGTGCCGCCCAGCAGGGCGTGGCGCTCCTGGGTGACGGCGTGGCTGGCCGCGAGGCGGCCGCCGCCGCTCAGGCGCCATTGCAGGCCCATCTCCTGCCGCACGGCGGTGGGTGTGGGCGTGCCGGCGCCCGACGCGGCGCCACGGGCGTGGGTGCTGCGCCAGCGCAGCGCGGTCTGGGGCCCCAGCCACGCCTGCCCGTCCAGCGCATGCACCGGGCCATAGCGGGCCAGCGGGCCGCTGCCAGCCAGCGAGGCCAGGCGCAGCGGCGCCTGGGGGCCCGGCTCGCGCGCGCCAGTGGTGCGCGTCAGGCGGGCCTGCCAGCGGCCGCCGTCGATGGCGGGCGGGCTGTGGTCGCCCGCTTCCAGCAGGCCGCTGCGCAGCAGCGAGGCCCCGCCGCCCACGGCCACGCGCTGCAGCAGGTTGAAGCCGAAATCGCGGCCGTAGCTGTCGAACAGCGCGGCACCGAGTTGCCGGCCCGCGAGCGCGTCGCCAAAGGCGGCTGGCAGCAGCAGCTGGGTGGCGTCCAGCGTGTAGGAGGCGCCGGCCAGCTGGCCGCCGGCTGGCACCGTGGCCGGGCCCACGGGCTGCAGGGCGCGGGTCAGGTCGAGCCGGCCCTGGCCGAAGGTGTAGTAGCCGCAGTTGGTCTGGCCGCCGCTGCCGCAGTTGTTGAGGCCGTACAGCGGACTGAAGCTGCGGTCTGCCGTGTCCAGCAGCAGCTGGGTGGTGGCGCTGGCGCTGAGGTGGGGCCAGTAGGCCAGCAGCGTGGTGGCCGCCGCCGACACCACGGGCGTGGCCACGCTGGTGCCGCCAAACCATGAAAGGCCCGAACTGTCCGTCGCCGGCGCCGTGGCGTCCCGCGCCTGTATCGGCTGGACGCCGTCAGCGACCAGGAAGCGCGACTGGAGCACGGCGCTTTCGCCCGGGTAGTTGGAATAGCTGGCGCGCTGCTGTCCGCTCAGCGCGCCGACCACGAGAGACAGGTTGCGGTAGGCCTGGTAGCCGGCGTCGAAGATGTCGGCCACGGCGGCGGTCTGCGCCGTCAGGTTGCCGGCGTCGTTGCCGGCGGCCAGCACAACCGCCGCGTCGCGCTGCACGGCGGCGGCGTACCAGGCATCGGTGGCGCCGCCGTAATGGCGGTACAGCGGGCCGATGCTGAGGTTCAGCACCCGCGCGCCCTGGCCCAGCGCCCACTGCGCGCCCTGGCTGGCGGCGTTGACGCCGAGGGCGCCATTGGCGTCGGCGACCTTGGCCACCAGCAGCGCGGCGTTGCCGGTGTGGCCGATGTACCGGCCCGCCAGCACCATGGCCACGGGCGTGCCGTGCACCTTCTTGTCGTCGGCCAGGGTGCCGGTGCCGGCAAATTCCTGCGCGCCGATGATCTGGCCTTGCAGCTCCACGTGGTTGACGAGGAAACCCGTGTCCACCACGCCGACGCGCACCTTGCCGGCTGGCGCCCCGGTGCTGTCGGTCTGCAGCGTCAGGCGGTGCGGGCTGACGTAGGCGTTGGTCACATAGCCGTCATCGCCCGGCGGGCTGGCCTGCTGCAGGGGGCCGGTGGTGCCCCCGCCCCCACAGGCGGCCAGCAGGCCGGACACGCCCAGGCAGACGGCAGTGAGGCGAAAGCGGCGGCCGTGGCGCGCGCGCGCGCCGGGGCGACGGATGGATACGTCCATGGTGGAACTCCCTGAATGTCATTAATCTTCAATGACTATTTTCGGGAGACAACCTGGGCGTTTGAGGGTTTCAGAAACTCAAATTTTCAGAGACAAATTTTGACTTTTGCAGCGCGTTCAACGCGACCGCGAACCGGCCTTGCGGGCGGCGTCGCGGGCCTGCTTGGCGGCAGCGCGCTGCACATCGGCCAGGCGCGCGGCCTCGGTCCAGGCGATGAACTGCTCGGGGGTCTCGAGCGTGACGCGGCCCAGCAGCCCGGCGCGGAATTCGGTCAGGACGATCTCGGCGGCTTTCTGGAGGTTGACGCGGCCCTTGCCGAGCAGCGCGCCGCGCTGGCTGCCGATCAGGTGCAGCAGCTGCTCGTCGTCGAGGTGCGCGAGCGTGGCGAGGTCGTCCAGCCGGTAGCGCGCCTGCAGCCCCGCCGGGTAATGCACGCGCAGGTAGGCCAGCAGGTCCATGGCCACGTCCTGCTCGTCGTAGGCGTTACGGCCCACGGCGCCGCTGGCGGCCAGGCGGTAGCCGCTCTCGGGCACCGAGATGCGCGGCCACAGCATGCCCGGCGTGTCGTACAGGTGAAAGTCGTCGGCCAGCACGATGCGTTTTTCCTGCCGCGTGATGCCGGCCTCGTCGCCGGTGTGGGTGGCCTTCTTGCCGACCAGCGTGTTGATGAGCGTGGACTTGCCGACGTTGGGGATGCCGCAGGCCAGCACGCGCATGGGGCGGGCCAGCCCGCCCCGCGTGGGCGCGAGCTCGTGGCAGGCCCCGAGCAGGCGTTGCGCCGGCGCAGTCTCGCTCGCGTCCAGCGCCAGCGCGCGGGTGCCGGGGTGGGCGTTGTAATGCGCCAGCCAGGCCGTGGTGCGCCCGGGGTCGGCCAGGTCCTGCTTGTTCAGCACCTTGAGCGAGGGTTTGCCGCCGATCAGCTCGGTCAGCAGCGGGTTGGCGCTGGAGCCCGGCAGGCGGGCATCGAGCAGCTCGATCACCACGTCGATGTCTTCCAGCCGCTCGGTGATGGCCTTGCGGGTCAGGTGCATGTGGCCGGGGAACCACTGGATGGACATGTTGCTCGGGCTTTCGTGACGGTCGGTTGAAGCCCGGATTGTGCCGCGCCCCGGACGGGGTGGTCCGGCCCGGCGGATCAGGCTTTCGGGCGCCCCAGGCGCTCGGCCGAGACGTACTGCTGGCGGTAGATCTCGAACGGCAGGGTGTCGGCGGCCTCGATGGCGCGCTGGTCTTCGACCGAGCGGCGGGCCATCGCCTCGAACCGCGCCTGCTGCTCGGTGCTCCAGGGCAGGCCCAGCAGGTATTCATGGGTGCGTTGCGAGCGCTCGCGCACGAAGGACACGAACGAGCCGCCGTGCTGCGCCTGCACCGCCTGCAGCACGCGGGCCGACGGCAGCGTCTCGGGCGCGGCCAGCGCGGCGCGCGCGCCGGCCACGGCATCGGCGTGGGCGCTGCCACCGTGCACGCGGTCCAGCTCGGCGGCAATGGGCACCAGCTGGGCCATCAGCTCGGCGGCCCAGTCGGCCAGCATCACGTCCTGGCCGTGGCGCTTGAGCGTCAGGCCCGGCTCGCGCCCGCGCGCGGCCGTGAGGTGCTGGTTGAGCTTGAGTTCGGCAATCTCCTGCGGCGTGTCGGGCGGGCTGTCGCTGAGCAGGCAGTGCAGCAGGAAGACGTCGAGGAAACGCAGGGTGGACGCGTTGATGCCGATGGGCTCGAACGGGTCGAGGTCCATCAGCCGCACCTCCACGTACTCGACGCCGCGCTCGCGCAGCGCGTGCAGCGGGCGCTCGCCCGGGAAGATCACGCGCTTGGGGCGGATGGTGCCGTAGAACTCGTTCTCGATCTGCAGCAGCGTGGTGGCGAGCTGGTTGTAGTCGCCGCCCGGGTTGCGTATGCCCACGGCCTCGTAGGCCGGGTAGGGTTTCGTCAGCGCCTCGTGCAGCGAGGCCGCGTAGCCCTCGAGGTCGTTGTAGCTGACGTTGAGCGAGGCCTGGGCGTCGCTCTGGTAGCCCAGGCGGCCCATGCGCAGCGAGGTGCCCCAGGGCATGTGCATGCTGCCCTCGCCCAGCGGCAGCAGCTCGTGCTGGCGGCCTTCGACGAAGCTCTTGCACAGCGCGGGCGAGGCGCCGAACAGCACCAGCAGCAAGAAGGCGTGGCGGCGGAAGTTGCGGATCAGCGCGAAGTAGCCGGCGTTGTCCACCCCGGGCAGCGACCAGTTGTAGTGGATGCCCGAGATGGTCTGCATGCGCCGGCCGTAGCGGTGGCCCAGGCCCATGCGGTAGACGCTCTTGGCGCGTCCCACGTTGGACGAGCCGTAGCGGCCCAGCGGTATGGTCTCGTCGGTGGGCAGGCCACAGGGCATGCTGGAGACCCACAGACGCTCGTCGCCCTCGGCGCGCAGCGTGTGCGCCACGTGCTGGTGCACGGCGGTGAGCTCGTCCAGGCAGGCCTCGACGCCGGCGTGCACGCCGGTGATGAGCTCCGGCTGCGATTCGCTGTAGTCGGTGGTGATGTGCGGGTGCGTCAGGGCCGAACCCAGCGCCTGGGGGTGCGGCGTCAGGGCCAGCCGGCCGTCGGGCAGCGCGCGCAGGCTCTCCTTTTCCAGGCCGCGGCGCATGCCCGTCAGGCGTTCACGGCCCAGTTCGGCCGTCCGTGCGCCCAGTCCCTCGGTGACGCCTTTGGTGGTCATGGTCTTGTAGGAATGCTTCGATCAGGGGCCGGAACATACCACGGGGGCGCCCCGCCGCGCCCATGGACGCGCCTCATCCCCGGACCGGCGGGGAATTGCCCCGGGCGGCCTGCAGGCCCGGGGGCTTTGTGACAGGGGCCGGCGCCCCGGTTCAGCCGCGCAGCTGGGCCTTGAAGAACTCCACCGTGCGGCCCCAGGCCAGCTTGGCGGCCGCTTCGTCGAAGCGCGGCGTGGTGTCGTTGTTGAAGCCGTGCTGGGTGCTGGGGTACTGGTGGGCCGCGTAGCGCGCGCCGGCGGCCTTGAGGGCTGCCTCGTAGGCGGGCCAGGCGGCGTTGATGCGCTCGTCCACCGCCGCGAAATGGATCAGCAGGGGCACCTTGACCTGGGCCGCCTGCTCGGGCGCGGGCGACGGGCCGTAGAACGGCACCGCCGCCAGCAGCTCGGGCGACCGGATGGACAGCAGGTGGGCGATGCCACCGCCGTAGCAGAAGCCCACCACGCCGGCCCGGCCGTTGCATTCGGGCCGGGTGCGCAGCGCGGCGGCGCCGGCCACGAAGTCCTCGCGGCACTTGGCCTGGTCCAGCTTGGCGAACAGCTCGCGGGCCTTGTCCTCGTCGCCGGGGTAGCCACCCAGCGAGGTCAGCATGTCGGGCGCCAGCGCCACGAAACCCTCCAGCGCCAGGCGGCGCGCGATATCCTCGATGTGCGGGTTCAGGCCCCGGTTCTCGTGCACCACCAGGATGCCCGGCAGCGGGCCGCTGGCGCTGGCGGGCCGCGCCAGGTAGGCGTTGACCGTGCCGTGGCCGGCTGGCGAGGCGTAGGTGACGCGTTCGACGCGCACGCGCGCGTCGTCGGGCCTGACCACCTGGGCCTCGGCGAACTTCGGGCTCAGCGAGGCCAGCAACCCGGCCGCCGTGGCGCCGCCGACGGCGTAGCGTTTGGCACGGTCGAGGAACATGCGGCGGTCGATGTCGCCGTGCACGTAGGCATCGAAAAGAATCAGCAGGTCCTGGTCGAAGTCGGCGGCGGTCAAACGCGGCTTGGCAGCGGTCATGGCAGGTCTCCGTCGGTAGGGTTTAGGGGTTTACACGGGGGGCCGGCGCACGGGCCGGATCACTGGGACTCGGCACCGGCCGCCGGGTTCCGACCCGTTCATCGCCCGCCCAGCAGCCCGCGTTCGCGCAGGGTCTCGGCCAGCCCGCGCGCAAAGGCGTCGTAGCCGGCCGCGTTGGCGTGTATCGCGTCGGAACGCAGGTTGGCGTCGCCCAGCACCCGGGACCACCCCTTGGCGTGCAGCGGCAGGCTCAGCTCCCGGGCCAGCTCCTCGTACAGCGGGTGGTCGCCGAGGCTGCCGATCAGGGCGCCGGCCATGCTGGGCCGGGGCACCGCGATCAGCAGGACCTGGGCACCGGCGGCGCGCGCCTGGGCCACGGTCTGGCGGATGTGGTCGCGTGTCTGCGCCTCGGGCAGCTGGCGCAGGAAATCGTTGCCGCCGATGGACAGCAGCACCAGCGCCGGCGCGTGGGCCTGCAGCAGGGCGGGCTGGCGCTCCAGCGCCTGGGCCGAGACGTTGCCGGGCACGCCGGCATTGACCACGTTCCAGCCGGTGAGCCGCGCCAGCACGGCGGGGTAGCTGGCCTCGGGTGGCGCGCCGGTGCCAAAGGTGATGGAGTCGCCCAGGGCCAGCACGGTGGCGCCGGGCGCGAGGGCGGCACCCTTGGGCTCGTTGCCACAGGCTGCCAGCAGCGCCGCTGCGCCCAGGGCCAGCAGCGCGCGGCGGCGCAGTCGTCCTGTCATGCGGGAACCCTCCAGACTTTGTGGTGCAGGCGGCGCAGCGACCACCAGACGGCCAGCGCCACCACCGGCACCGAGGCGGCGACGGTGAGCTCGGCGCTGAAGGGCCAGCCGATCTTGCCGGCCCCCTTGGCCAGGTAGCCGATCAGCCCGGTCACGTAGTAGGTGATGGCCGCGACGGAAAGCCCCTCCACGGTGGTCTGCAGCTTGAGCTGCAGGTCCTGGCGGCGGTTCATGGCGGCCAGCAGGGCCTGGCTGCTCTGCTGCTGCTCGATCTCGACGCGCGTGCGCAGCAGGTTGCTCATGCGCGAGATGCGTTCGGACAGCGCCTGCTGCCGCCGCACCGACCAGGCGCAGGTGTTCATGGCGGGCGTGAGGCGGCGCTCGAGAAAGTCGCGCACGGTCTGCTGGCCCTCGAGGCGCTCTTCGGCGATGTCGGCGATGCGGCGGTTCACCAGGTCGAAGTAGGCGCTGCTGGCCGAAAAGCGCGAGTGGGTGGCGGCGTAATGGCTCTCGACCTCGCCGGCCAGGCGCGTGAGGCGGTCCAGCAGCTCGGGCTCCTGCTCGCGCCCCGCCGTGCGTATCGCCTGGGCCAGCGAGGCCAGCTCGGATTCGCCGCGCGCCAGCAGCGCGCCGGCCTCGCGGGCCACCGGCAGGCCCAGCAGTGCCGCCATGCGGTAGGTCTCGATCTCCAGCACGCGCTGCACCAGCCGGCCCAGCCGGCGCGGCGAGATGCCGGTGGCGAACACCAGCGAGCGCGAGAAGCCGTCGGCGTGCAGCGCCAGGTCGGTGTGCAGCTCGGCCTGGCCGTCGGCCACCCGGGAGGCCATCAGCGAATCCTCGCGCAGCAGGCGGCGCACCTGTTCGGGGCGCCGCTCGGCCGGCGTGGGCAGCGCCCACAGGTGCATGGCGGACAGGCACTCGCCCGGCAGCGCGGCCAGCCAGTCCTGCGGCACCACGTCCAGGGCGCGCGGCCACTCGCCGCCCATCGGCGCTCCGGCCTCCAGCGGCCGCAGGAAGGTGTAGCTCACGAATTCGGTGTGCAGCTCCCAGCGCAGGCGAAAGGGCCCGAGGTCGGCCCGCAGGTGGATGGCGCCGGCGTCGGGCGGCGGCAGATGGTGCTCGCGCATCAGAGTGGCCACGTGGGCGCGGCAGGCCTCGCGGCCGGCGGCATCGGCCAGCACCACCACATGGGCCAGCACCAGCGGCACCGCCATGGCCTCGGGCGGACGGGCGTGGATTTCGTTGTGCAGCTCGGCACGCTGGGGGTGGAACTTCATGAAGGGCTCATTCTCGGGTCAGGGCCTCGGGCCGGGGCTTGCGCCGCGAGGGCAGCAGCACCACCATCAGCAGGATCAGTGCCACCACCAGCAGCGCGGCGGAGATCGGCCGGGTGGCGAACACCGTCCAGTCGCCGCGCGCCAGCAGCAGGGCCCGGCGCAGGTGGGCCTCTATCCAGGGGGCAAGCACGAAACCCAGCACGATCAGCGAGGTCTGGCAGCGCAGCTTGTGCAGCAGATGGCCCAGCAGGCCGAAGGCCGCCGCCGTCCACACCGCCCAGGCCCCATGGGTGCCCGCGAAGTAGGCCATGCCCACCGCCAGCAGCACGGCCGGCAGCCAGCGCGCCGGCGGCCAGCCCAGCACCAGCGGCCACAGCCGGGACAGCGGCAGGTTGGCCAGCAGCAGCACCAGATTGCCCAGCAGCATGGACATGACCAGGCCCCAGTACAGGTCGGGCTGCAGGCCCATGAGCTGCGGCCCCGGCTCTATGCGGTGCAGCACCAGCACACCCAGCAGCAGCGCCATGATGGCGTTGGCCGGCAGTCCCAGCGCCAGCGTGGGGATGAACGCTGCCTGCGCGCCCGCGCTGCTGGCCGCCTCGGGCGCGGCCAGCCCGCGCAGGTGGCCCTGGCCCAGGGGCGGCGCGGCCTCGCGCGAGACGGCTTTTTCCACCCCGTAGGCCACCAGCGAGGCCAGCAGCGCCCCGCCGCCGGGAAACACGCCGAGCGCCGCGCCGATGGCGGTGCCGCGCAGCACGGCGGGTGCGAGGTCGCGCCATTCGTCGCGCGAGGGCCAGGGCGCGCCGGGCTGTTCGCGCGGGGCCAGCACCGGGGGCGACGGCTCGGCCAGGCAGGCAATGGTGGGCGCCACCGCCAGCAGGCCCAGCGCCATGGGCACGAAGCCCAGGCCATCCTGCCACTGGGGCCAGTCGCCCACGAAGCGGGTCACGCCGGTATGCCCGTCCACGCCCGACAGGCCCAGCAGCGCCCCCAGCAGCACCATGGCCACGGCCTTGATGAAACCGCCCGAGGCCAGCACGCAGGCGCCCAGCAGCCCGAGCACATAGAGCGACACATATTCGGCCGGGCCGAAGTGGTAGCTGAGCGCCACCAGCACCGGCGAAGCGACCGCCAGCAGCAGCACACCGGCCAGCCCGGCCGCGAAGGACGCGCCGGTGGCGAGGTTGAGCGCCAGCCGCGCCCGGCCCTGCAAGGCCAGGGGGTGGCCGTCGTGGCAGCTCATGGCCGATGACGACTCGCCCGGCACGTTGGTCCAGACCGCCGTGGCCGAACCCCCGTATTGCGCGCCGTAATACACCGCCGCCAGCATCGCCAGGGCGGCCAGGGGCGGCAGCGTGGCCGCGAACGGCAGCAGCAGCGCCATGGCGGGCGCAGGCCCCAGGCCCGGCAGCACGCCGACCAGCAGCCCCAGCACGCAGCCCGCCAGCAACCACGCCAGCACCGGGCCCTGCACCGCCACCGACAGGCCGTGGACCAGCGGATCCAGCTGGGCGAAGTCCATGTCAGCCGCCCTGCACCGCAAAACCCAGCAGCACCAGCGCCCCCACCACCCACAGCAGCGGCTGCAGGTTCCAGGCCAGCGGCGTGCCATCGCCCTCGGCCTCGATGGCCAGCGAACGGAACAGCAGCGCACCGCCGGCCAGCATCAGCAGCAGCGCCAGCAGCAGCGGAAAGAAACCCGCGCCCATGTCCATGGAGCCGCCGATCTCGAGAAAGCTCGCGGCCCAGGCATAACCCAGGCCCGCCAGCAGGCACAGCAGGCCGACGATGAAGTCGCTGCGGTTCTTGATCATCGCGACGACACCAGCGGTTTGAACAGCCGCAGCCATTTGGTGGCCGGCAGGCCCCAGCGCGACTGCACCTCCTCGGCGCGGGCCACCAGCTCGCCCCGCGCGGGCCACTGCGGCGTGCGCTGGGCCAGCACGATGGTGTTGCCTTCGCGCGTGGGCCGGAAGGCCCAGACCGCGTCGGCGCCGAAGGCGGCACTGATCTTCTCCAGCGAGCGCTCGTAGCTCGCGTCGCGCCCGAACAGGTTGACCGTCATCGCGCCATCGTCGCTCAGCAGCGCGCGACAGTCGGCGTAGAAGGCCTCGTCGTCGAGCACGGGCGCGGCGGCCTCGTGGTCGTACAGGTCCACCTGCAGCGCATCGACCGTGCCACGGTGCGCGGGTCTGCGGATCTCCTCGGCCGCGTTGGCCAGCAGCACGCGCAGCCGCGCGCCGTCGGGCGGCAGCTTGAACCAGTGGCGGCACACCGCGATCACCTGCGGGTTGATCTCGACGGCGGTGGTGTCCATGCGCAGCTTCTTGAAGTGGAACTTGGTCAGCGCCGCCGCGCCCAGGCCCAGCTGCATGGCGCGCCGCCGGGGCACGCTGGCGGGTTCGACGAACAGCAGCCAGGCCATCATGCGCTGCACATATTCCAGTTCGATGTCGAACGGCGCGTCGATCAGCATGGAGCCCTGCACCCATTCGGTGCCCAGGTGCAGGTAGCGCACGTCGCCGTGCTCGGAGAAATTGACCTCTGGCAAAGCATGCAAAGCCCCCACGCTCCCCGCTGCGCGTGGTTCGCTGCCCCCCGAGGGGGCTCGAGCTTGCTTGGGGTGGCCCGGCACGGCGCTCACAGGCCGACTCCGTGGCGCTGCAGCACCTCTTCCCACGCGGCGCGCTTGCGCTCGAACGACCAGCTGGCGTTGGCCGGACTGGTGGAGGGCAGGCGGTACACCGGCACGTCCAGCGCCTGCGTGTGGCGCGCGTGGCGAAAGCTCTCACCGCCGTTGTGCGCCACGGCCTGCAGCTGCGGGCAGCGCGCGCGCAGGCCGGCCAGGTCGTTCAGTTCGGCGTCGCGGATGGCGCTGTCCAGGCTGCCCTCGCGCTCGCAGGCGGCGTACACATCCCAAAGGCCGAGCCCGCGTTGTCGGATGGCGTGCAGGCGGTCGTCGTAGGGCATGTCGGTCAGGGGCTGGTTCCAGATGGCCGCGAGTATCTTCCAGAAATGGTTCTGCGGATGGGCATAGTAGCGCCGGGTCTGTAACGAAACCCGCCCCGGAAAGCTCCCGAGCACGACGAGACGCGTGCGCGCGTCGATGACCGGCGGCAGGCCATCAAGCACCGGGCGCCTCCGCCAGGCGCGGCAGCACGCGCCGGGCATTGGCCGTGGTCGCGCGGGCCACCTCGTCCACCGGCAGGCCGCGCAGCACGGCCAGCGCGGCGCCTATGCGCGGCAGCTCGGCCGGCGTGTTGAGGCCCTGCGGCTCGCCGGCCGCGCGGCGTTCGGCGTTGACATAGAGCCAGTGAGGCGGGATGTCGGGTGCATCGGTCTCCAGCACCAGTGACTCCAGCGGCAGCGTGCCGGCCAGGCGGCGCAGCTGGCGCGCGGTGTCGAAGGTCATGGCACCGCCGAAACCCAGCGCGAAGCCACGCTCGGTGAAGGCGCGCGCCTGCGGCTCGCTGCCGTTGAAGGCGTGGGCGATGCCGCCGGACACCTCGATGCGGCGCAGCTGCTGCAGCAGCAGATCGGCCGAGCGCCGCACGTGCAGGATCACCGGCAGGCCGTGGCGGCGCGCCAGCCGCAGCTGCTCGCGGTAGAAATGCTGCTGGCGCGAGCGCAGCGGCTCTTCGCACAGCGCGGGCACGAACAAGTCCAGCCCGATCTCGCCCACCGCCACCAGGCGCGGGTCGCCGCGGTGCGCCGTCAGGGCCTGGTCCAGGCGGTCGATGTCCTCGTCCGCCGCGTCGGCCACATACAGCGGGTGTATGCCCAGCGCGTAGGCGTCGCCGGTCTGGTGCGCCAGCTGGCGCACGGTATCGAAGTTCCACGCAGCCACCGCCGGGATCACGCAGCGGGCCACGCCACGCCCGGCCGCGAGCGCGCGGGCCTGCAGCGCCAGTGCATGGCCTTCGCCGAACTCCGGCGCGTCGAGGTGGCAATGGGTGTCCGTCCACATGGGTTCATTGTGCCGTGGCGCAAAATGGCGGCATGACCCGACACCTCTACATCCTCACCGGCGCCTCGCGCGGCATGGGCCTGGCCCTGGCCAGGCGCCTGCTCACGCCCCGGAACCGCCTGCTGTGCATCGCGCGCCGCGCCAGCGACGAGCTGGCAGCGGCCGAGCAATGGCAGCTGGACCTGGCCGATGCCCCTGCCGCAGCGCGCCGGCTGGCCGACTGGCTGGCCACCCTGTCACCCGCCGATTTCAGCGCCGCCACGCTGGTCAACAACGCAGGCGTGATCCCCCGCATCGCACCGATCGGCGACGTGCCGGCGGAGGACATTGCCAACGCGCTGCGCGTGGGCCTGGAGGCACCGATGGCACTGACCGGCGCCTTCCTGCGCGCCACGGCGGGCTGGAACGTGCCGCGCCAGGTGCTCAACATCTCCTCGGGCCTGGGCCGGCGCGCCATGGCCAGCCAGGCCGGCTACTGCGCGGCCAAGGCCGGCATGGACCACTTCAGCCGCTGCGTGGCGCTGGAGGAGGCCCTGCACCCCAACGGCGCACGCATCGTGTCGCTGGCGCCAGGCGTGATCGACACCGACATGCAGGTGCAGCTGCGCGCGGGCGATCCGGCCGCCTTCCCCGACCGGGCCAACTTCGTCGGCATGAAGGACAAAGGCCTGCTGATGAGCCCCGACGAGGCGGCCGGCAAGCTGCTGGCCTACCTGGCGCGGCCCGACTTCGGCGACAACCCGGTGGCCGATGTGAGGGACGCATGAGCCGAACGGTCGTTCTGGGGTCCACCTCGCGCTACCGCGCGGAGCTGATGCGTCGGCTCGGCATACCGTTCGAGACCGCCGCACCCGACGTCGACGAAACCCCGTTGCGCGGCGAGACGCCCGAGCAGATCGCGCGCCGCCTGGCCCTGGCCAAGGCGCGTGCCGTGGCGGCGCGGTTCCCCGACGCCGTGGTGATCGGCAGCGACCAGGTGGCCGACCTGGCGGGCACGCCGCTGGGCAAGCCCGGCACGCACGAGCGCGCGGTGCAGCAGCTGCGCGCCATGCGCGGCCACACGGTCATCTTCCAGACCGCGCTGGCCGTGGTGTGCCAGGCCACCGGTTTCGAACAGGCCGATCTCGCGCCGGTGCGCGTGGTGTTCCGCGACCTGACGGATGCCGAGATCGAGCACTACCTGCGCGCCGAGCAGCCCTACGACTGCGCCGGCAGCGCCAAGAGCGAGGGCCTGGGCATCGCGCTGCTGGAGCGCATCGACAACGACGACCCGACCGCGCTGGTGGGCCTGCCGCTGATCCGCACCTGCCGGCTGCTGCGTGCGGCCGGGGTGAAGCTGCTGTGAAAGGCGCGCTGTACCTCGTACCCACGCCGCTGGACTTCGGCACGGAGCC
Source organism: uncultured Comamonadaceae bacterium (assembly GCA_946482115.1). The sequence goes on along the minus strand of CAMLQP010000004.1, from coordinate 18,389 downwards.
CGCCCCCCTGGACGCGGCCCTGCCGGCCCACACGCTGTCCCAGGCCGCGCGGCTCACGCACTGGATCACCGAGAACGCCAAGAGCACGCGCGCCTTCCTCAAGCGCGTGGGCGAGTCGCACCCGCTGGCCGCGCCGCTGCAGGCGCAGCAGATCGTGGAGCTGCCGCGCGAGGTGCACAAGAAGGGCGACCACGGCCCGGGCAGCTTCGACGCCAAGCCGCTGCTGGCCCCCGCCTTGTCGGGGCACGACGTGGGTCTGGTCAGCGAGGCCGGCATGCCGGCGATCGCCGACCCCGGCGCCTCGGTGGTGCGGGCGGCGCACGAGCTGGGGCTGCGCGTGGTGCCGCTGGTGGGCCCTATCTCGCTGATGCTGGCGCTCGCGGCCAGCGGCCTCAACGGCCAGCACTTCGCCTTCGTGGGCTATCTGCCGCAGGAAGCGGCGGCCCGCACCAGCCGCGTGCGCGAGCTGGAAGCGTTTGCCCTCAAGAGCGGGCAGACGCAGATCTGCATCGAAACGCCCTACCGCAACGAAGCGCTGCTCAAGGCCCTGCTGCAGGGCCTGCACCCGCACACGCGGCTGGCGGTGATGGTGAATGCCACCCTGCCCTCGGCCGCCGTGCACAGCGCCCTGGTGAGCCAATGGAAAAAGGCCCCGCCAGCGTTGCCGCTGTCGGGGCCTGCGGTGTTCCTGTTCGGACGCTGAACGCGGCGATCAGGCCCTCACATCGGGCGGGAAAGGCAGGGTGCGCAGGCGGCGGCCGCCCAGGCGGGCCACCGCGTTGGCGATGGCCGGCGCCACCGGCGGCAGACCCACCTCGCCGATGCCCCCCGGGTGGTTGTCGGTGGGCATCACCTTGACCTCCACCTCCGGCGCATCGGCCGCGCGCAGCAGGTTGTAAGCCCCCAGGTTCTTTTCCTGCACCTCGCCCCCTTTGTAGGACAGTCGTTCGCCCAGCGCCGCCGACAGCCCGAACAGGGCACTGCCCTCGATCTGGGTCTGCACGTTGCGCGGGGTCAGCGGGTGGCCGCAATCGACCGCGGCCCAGAGCTTGTGCACCACCGGGCGCCCCTGGACGATGGAGACCTCGGCCACCATGCCGATGAAGGAGTTCCAGGTGTCCGAGAACGCCAGCCCCAAGGCCCGGCCGGCCGGGCGGGGACGGGTCCAGCCGGCCATGGCCGCCACCTCCCGCAGCACCGCCTGGCCCCGGGGTGACTTCTCCAGCAGCTCCAGGCGGGCCTGCAGCGGGTCGCGGTTGTGCGCGGCAGCGATTTCGTCGATCAGGGTCTCGATCGCGAACTTGAGGTAGCCCGGTCCCACGCCACGCCAGAAGCTGCAGGCAATGCCCCGGTCTTCCAGGCACTGCTGCACCAGGTGGCCACCGAAGTCGTAGACGCCTTCGGCGCCTTCCATGACCGGCGTGTCCTTGTTGCCGCTGGCGCGGAAGGCCGGCGGCAGCACACGCGCGTAGACCCCTTCGGCGGTGACACGGTGCTGCAGGCCCACGATGCGGCCCCGGGCGTTGACGCCGGCGATCAGGTGCTGCGCGGTCAGGGGCCGCGGCTTGGCACGGGTGAAGTCGTCCTCGCGGGTCCAGATCATCTGCACCGGAACACCCGGCACGGCCTTGGCGATCAGGGCCGCGTCCACCGCGTACTCGGCCTCGACCCGGCGCCCGTACCCGCCACCCAGCAGAGTGATGTTGACCTTGATGTTCTCCGGCTTGAAACCACCGGCCGCGGCCACGCCACCGACCACGAACGGTACCGTCTGGGACGGCACCCACAGCTCGATGCGATCGCCATCCACCCTGGCGGTGCAGTTCATGGGCTCCATGGTGAACTGGTTCACGTGTTCACTGGTGTAGGTGGCCTTGAACACGCGCGCCGCGCCGGCGATCGCCGGTGCCGCGTCGCCATGCTGGTGCCAGGTGACACCCGCATCCGAAAGGTTCTCGGCACGCGCCACGTACTCTCGCATCACGGCGTCGGAGTCGTAGCGACGCGCGCGCGACTCGGTGGTCCACTCCACTTTGAGCAGGTCACGCGCCTTGCGGGCGGTGTGGAAGGAATCGGCGACCACCGCGACACCGGTCGGTATGACCACCACCGCCTTCACGCCGGGCACGGCCTTGGCGGCGGCATCGTCCACCCGCGCCGCCTTCTCGCCCTGCACCGGCGCCGGCCACAGGCTGGCATACAGCTGACCGGGCTGGCGCACGTCGATGCCGAACACCGCCGTGCCACTGGTCTTGGCAGCCAGGTCCACGCGCCCCACGTCCTTGCCGATCAGGCGGAACTGGGCCATGGGCTTGAGCATGGCCTTGTCCACCTTGGGCAGCTCGGCCGGCACGGCCGCCGTGCGCGCCAGCTCGCCGTAGGTGATGCGGCGGTTGGTGGCCGCATGCACCACGGCGCTGTTCTCGGCCCGCAGCTCGGCCACGGGCACGTTCCAGGCCTGGGCGGCCGCGCCCAGCATCACCAGCTTGGCCTGCAGGCCGGCCAGCCGGACCGGCTCGTAGTAGCCCTGCACCGTGCGCGAGGCGCCAGTGGTCATGCCACCGCCGAAACGCGGGTTGCCGAAGCGGCGTCCATCGGCCGGCGCCTGAACCACGCGCACGCGGCTCCAGTCAAGCTCCATGTCCTCGGCCAGCAGCAGCGGGATGGCGGTCATGGTGCCCTGCCCCATCTCGGCACCGGGGGAATAGATGGTCGCAATGTTGTCCGGGCCTATGGACACCCAGGCCACCGGCGAGAAGCCGCCCGGGGCGGCCTGTGCACGCGCGGCGTCAGGCCCCAGGGCACCGAGGCCCAGGCCGATGGTGAAAGCGCCGCTGCCCAGGATGAAGCTGCGGCGGGACAGGGCGGGATCGACAAGCGTATGTGACATGGTCGGCTCCCGTTTCAGGCCAGGGTCTTCTGGGCCCGGACCACCGCAGCGGCGATCTGGTTGTAGGTGCCACAACGGCAGAGGTTGCCGCTCATGCGCTCCAGGGCCTGCTCACGCGTCAGCGGACCGCGCGCGTCCTTGAGCACGCCGGCTGCGGCCATCATCTGGCCTGACTGGCAGTAGCCGCACTGGGGTGCCTGCTCGGCGATCCAGGCGTCCTGCAGGGCCTTGCCTTCTCGGGTCTGCACCAGCCCCTCGATGGTGGTGACCTGGGCCCCGGCCGCCGCCGCGACCGGCAACACGCACGACCGCGTCGGCGATCCATTGAGGTGCACCGTGCAGGCACCACACTGGGCGACGCCACAGGTGAACTTGGTGCCGGTGAGCTGGAGGTCTTCGCGCAGCACCCACAGCAGCGGCTTGTCGGCCGCCGCCGTGGTGCTCACGGGTTTGCCGTTGAGGGTGAACTGGATCATGTTGTCTCCTGGTTTTTTGAATGCGACTGGGCGCACATTCAGTATGCTGTTTCACCAGGGAGACTTGGCCAACCCCACCGGGAGGCAGGGCCATTTATACGGCTAGCTGATATAGCAAATCGAGATACCCCGCTCGCCGAGCGGGGTGGGCCGACTGTCAGTGGCAGATCAGTGGCGGAAGTGGCGCACGCCGCTGAACACCATGGCCACGCCACGCTCGTTAGCGGCGTCAATCACTTCCTGGTCGCGCATCGAGCCACCCGGCTGGATGACGCAGGTCGCTCCGGCGTCCACCACCACGTCCAGGCCGTCGCGGAATGGGAAGAAGGCGTCGCTGGCCACCACGGTTCCCGCCAGCGTCAGGTTGGCGTGGCCGGCCTTGATGCTGGCGATGCGGGCGGAGTCGAGACGGCTCATCTGGCCCGCGCCCACGCCCATGGTCATGCCGTCCTTGCAGAACACGATGGCATTGCTCTTGACGAACTTGGCCACCTTCCAGGCGAACAGCAGGTCTTCGATCTGCTGCGCGGTGGGCGCCAGCTTCGTCACCACCTTCAGGTCTTCCCGCTTGAGCTCGTGGTTGTCGGCGGTCTGGATCAGCAGGCCCGAACCCACGCGCTTGACGTCGTGCGAGTTGAGGCCGCGCTCCCAGGCGGTCTGGCCGTCGCGCTTCACGCCGGCCAGCGAGATCTCCAGCACCCGCACGTTGGCCTTGGCCTGGAACACGGCCAGCGCCTCGGGCGTGAAGGCGGGCGCCATCAGCACCTCGACGAACTGCTTGCTGATGGCCTGCGCAGCCGCGCCGTCCACCGGGCAGTTGAAGGCGATGATGCCGCCGAAAGCGCTGGTCGGGTCGGTCTGGAAGGCCTTGCCGTAGGCGGCCAGCGCGTCGGTGCCGATGGCCACGCCGCAGGGGTTCGCGTGCTTCACGATCACGCAGGCGGGCACGTCGAAACTCTTGACGCACTCCCACGCCGCGTCGGCGTCGGCAATGTTGTTGTAGGACAGCTCCTTGCCCTGCAGCTGTTTCGCCGTGACCAGCGAACCCGGTGCGGGGTACAGGTCGCGGTAGAAGGCCGCGCCCTGGTGCGGGTTCTCGCCGTAGCGCAGGTCCTGCAGCTTGACGAAGTTGCTGTTGGCCTGGCCCGAGAAGGCGGCGTGGCTGCCGTCTTCGGCGATGGCCGACAGGTAGTTGCTGATGGCCGCGTCGTAGTTGGCGATGCGGTTGAACGCGGCCACCGACAGCGCGAAACGGGTCTTCCTGCTGATGCCCCCGGCTTTCAGCTCTGCAAGAACTCCCGCGTACTGCGAGGCGTCGGTCAGCACCGCCACGTCCTGCCAGTTCTTGGCTGCGCTGCGCACCATGGCCGGGCCGCCGATGTCGATGTTCTCGATCGCGTCCTCCAGGGTGCAGCCGGGCCTGGCCACGGTGGCCTCGAACGGGTAGAGGTTGACGACCAGCAGGTCGATGGTGGCGATGCCGTGCTCTTTCAGCGAGGCCATGTGTGCCGGCAGGTCGCGCCGCGCGAGCAGGCCGCCATGCACCTTGGGGTGCAGGGTCTTGACGCGGCCGTCCAGCATCTCGGGAAAGCCGGTGTGGTCGGCCACCTCGGTCACGGGCAGGCCGGCGTCGGTCAGCAGCTTGGCGGTGCCGCCAGTGGACAGCAGTTGCACGCCCAGCGCGTGCAGGCCTTGGGCGAGTTCGAGCACGCCGGTCTTGTCGGAAACCGAGATCAGAGCTTTCATGGGGCGAAGGGTCGGAGGTTGGGAATCAGGTGCGGTCGATGAGCTGGTGCTCGAGCAGTTTCTTGCGCAGCGTGTTGCGGTTCAGGCCCAGCCACTGCGCGGCGCGCGACTGGTTGTGCTGCGCCTGCTCCATCACCACTTCGAGCAGGGGTTTCTCGACGGCCTGGACGAGCATGTCGTACAGGTTGGCCGGCTCGGTGCCGCTGAGGTCATTGAAATAGGTCGACAGGTTGCTGCGCACGCAGTCCTGCAGGTTCTGGTTCTTGCTCATTGACATACCTTCGTGCTGCGCATGGCGGCGGGAGTCCCCTTCGGAGCGGCCGGGCGGGGGCTCATGCAGCCAGTTTCCAGTCTTCTTGTGGGCGGTCGAAATGGTCCTTGACGCACTGCAGCTGCGCCTCGCAGCTCTCCAGCGCATTGATGCGTTCGCGAAAAGCGGCGGCGGTGGCTGCGCCACCGGGCAGCGCACGGGCGTACCAGCCCAGGTGCTTGCGCGCGGTGCGCACGCCGGTGTACTCGCCATAGAGCGCGTAGTGGTCTTCCAGGTGCTCCAGCAGCCAGGCGCGCAGTTCGGCGGCCGTGGGCGGCGCGAGGTGGGTGCCGGTTGCCAGGTAGTGCGCGATCTCGCGGAACAGCCAGGGCCGGCCCTGCGCGGCGCGGCCGATCATGATGGCGTCGGCTCCGGTGCGGGCCAGCACCTCGCGGGCCTTCTCGGGCGAGTCGATGTCGCCATTGGCCACCACGGGGATGCGCAGCACCGACTTGATATGGGCCACGGTGTCGTGCTCGGCCACACCCTTGTAGCCCTGCTCGCGGGTGCGGCCGTGCACCGTCAGCATGGCGATGCCGGCACTTTCTGCCGCACGTGCCAGCACCGGGGCGTTTCTGGCCTGGGCGCACCAGCCGGTGCGCATCTTGAGCGTGACCGGCACGCCGCGCGGCGCGCAGGCGGCCACCACGGCCTCGACGATTTCGATGGCCAGCGATTCGTCCTGCATCAGCGCGCTGCCGGCCCACTTGTTGCAGACCTTCTTGGCCGGGCAGCCCATGTTGATGTCGATGATCTGCGCGCCGCGGTCGATGTTGTAACGGGCGGCCTCGGCCATCATCTCGGCGTCAGTGCCGGCGATCTGCACCGCGATCGGCGCCTGCTCGCCTTCGTGGTTGGCCCGGCGCGAGGTCTTGAGGCTGTCGCGCAGCTCGGGCCGGGAGGTCACCATCTCGCTGACCGCATAGCCCGCGCCCAGCCGCTTGCACAGGCGGCGGAACGGCCGGTCCGTCACACCCGCCATGGGGGCGACGAACAGCCGGTTGGGCAAGGCGTAGGGACCGATGAACATGGGCGGAAAAAAAGCCCTCGGCGCGGCGGCAGCGCCCGGGCGATGAGGGGGTCGGCAGTGTGCTGAAAAATTGGGCACGATTGTAGCCCCCCGGCATTTCAGCCCCTGAAACCCGGCGCCCGCCGACAGCCGGCGGCCACTGCCTATACTGCCCCACTTATGGATGCGTGGATGCAGGCCCTGCTGGCCACCCTGAGCCTGCCCGAAGTGGGCCTGAGCACCGTGTTCGTGGTGGCCATGGTGTCGGCCACGCTGCTGCCCATGGGCTCGGAGCCGGTGGTGTTCGGGCTGGTGAAGCTCAACCCGGAGCTGTTCTGGCCCGCGGTGCTGGTGGCCACCGCTGGCAACACCCTCGGCGGCGCCATCAGCTGGGCCATGGGCTTGGGGGCGCACCGCGCCATCGACCGCGCGCGCGGCTCGCCCACCCACCTGCGGGCGCTGGAGTGGCTGCAGCGCTTCGGCCCCAAGGCCTGCCTGCTGAGCTGGCTGCCCGCCGTGGGCGATCCGCTGTGCGCGGTGGCGGGCTGGCTGAAGTTCCCGTTCTGGCCCTGCGTGGCCTACATGGCCATCGGCAAGTTCCTGCGCTACCTCACCATGACGGCGGCGCTGGTGTGGGTGTTCAGCTGACCGCGGCCACGCGCGGCGTCTGGGCCTTCACGCCCAGCAGCTTCTCGATCAGCAGGGGCAGGTCGGTCACCAGGCGCGGCTTGTGCACCAGCGGCACGTTGTCGAGCGCGAAGGCGTAGGGCTGGCGCTGGTCCTCGTCAAGGCCGGTGAGCACCACGAGCTGGCACTGGCCGAACAGGGAATGCGAGCGCAGGCCGGTGATCAGGTTGGCGCCATCGATGCCGGGCAGCATGATGTCCACCACCAGCAGGTCGGGCTGCAGCTGGCCAAAGGAGGTGAGGCCGGTGATGCCGTCGCTGGCGACGTGCAGCTCGACACTGGGGAAGCGCTGCTTCATCAGCAGCGCCACCAGGTTCTGGAAGTGCGTGGAATCCTCGATCAGCAGCATGCGGGGCGGACGCGCGCCCAGGCGGTGACGGGCACCGGCCGTCTTGCGCCCGGGATCGGCAGCCTCCTGCACGGCGGAGCGGCTGCCCTGCAGCCAGCGTTCCAGCGACTCGCGCGAGATGCGGCGGTGGCCACCCGGCGTCTTCCAGGCCTGGAGGTCGCCACGGTCCACCATGAGTTGCACCGAACGCACGGCCATGCCCAGCATCTGGGCGACTTCGATCGTGGTGTAGTAGTTCGAGGCTGAAGCGACGTCAGCCCGCACATTCAGCTTATTTGCCAATTTTTCGTCCTTTAGATGAACAGTTGGACCTAGATTTGCCAGTTTTTTTATTTTACTGGAAACCTAATCCCGCACTTCGGCAACTGTTATCAATTCGACGAACGGTCGTCGGAGCGGATCAGCGTGCGAACAGCGCACGCCAGCCGGCCGGCCCCAGATCGCGGAGCCGCTGCTGGTTGCGCTCGACGATGGTGTCGGCGTCGTCCCCGGATTCCACCGCCCGGGCCACACTTTCCTCACGCAACAGGTGCAGCGTGGGAAAAGGCGAGCGGTTGGTGCAGTTGGTGATGTCGTCGGGCGCTGTGCCGTCAAACTGGAAGGCCGGGTGGAAGGGCGCGACCTGGATCACGCCTTCCAGTTCGTGCTCGGCCACCACGTCATCGACCACGTTGAGGAAATCGTTGAAGACCTCGAAGTCGGGGAACAGCGTGGGGTGCACCAGCAGCGTGGTGTCCACCTCGTCGGCCGGTGTGGTGACCAGCAGGTCCAGCTCCCGGTCGAGGTCGTCCAGGAAAGCGTCCAGGTGGCGCGCGCGGCTGACCACGATGCGCACCTGGTTCTTGACGTAGACCGCCTTGGCGAAAGGGCACAGGTTGAGGCCGATCACGGCCTTCTCCACCCATTCGCGCGTGGCGCCCAGGATCTGTTCGTCGGTCGGCGCCATGGCCTTACTTCAGGGACTTGAAGCGGGCGCGTTTCGGTCTTGCGCCCTCCTCGCCCAGACGCTTCTTTTTGTCGGCTTCGTACTCGGTGAAGTTGCCGTCGTAGAAGTACCACTGCGAGTCACCCTCGTACGCCAGGATGTGGGTGCAGATGCGGTCCAGGAACCAGCGGTCGTGCGAGATGACCATGGCCGAGCCCGCGAACTCCAGCAGCGCCTCCTCCAGCGCGCGCAGGGTTTCGACGTCGAGGTCGTTCGAGGGCTCGTCCAGCATCAGCACGTTGCCACCCTGAGCCAGGGTCTTGGCCAGGTGCAGGCGGCCGCGCTCGCCACCGGAGAGGTTCTTGACCAGCTTCTGCTGGTCGTTGCCCTTGAAGTTGAAGCGGCCGATATAGGCGCGGCTGGGCATGATGAACTTGCCCACGGTGATGTTGTCCAGCCCGCCGGACACGTCTTCCCACACCGTCTTGTCGCCTTCCAGCGATTCGCGGCTCTGGTCCACGAAGGCCAGCTTGGCGGTCTGGCCGATGGTGATCTGGCCCGCGTCGGGTTTCTCCACCCCCTGGATCATGCGGAACAGCGTGGACTTGCCCGCGCCGTTGGGGCCGATGATGCCGACGATGGCGCCCGCGGGCAGCTTGAAGCTCAGGTTGTCGATCAGCACGCGGTCACCGAAGGACTTGGTGACACCGTCGAACTCGATGACCTGAGCACCCAGGCGCTCGGCCACCGGGATGAAGATCTCATTGGTCTCGTTGCGCTTCTGGTATTCGACGTCGCTCAACTCCTCGAAGCGGGCCAGGCGCGCCTTGCTCTTGGCCTGGCGGCCCTTGGCGTTCTTGCGCACCCACTCCAGTTCTTCCTTCATGGCCTTGCGGTGGGCGTCTTCGGCCTTCTGTTCCTGGTCCAGGCGCTTGCCTTTCTGGTCCAGCCAGTCGGAGTAATTGCCTTTCCAGGGAATGCCGTGGCCACGGTCGAGTTCCAGAATCCACTCGGCGGCGTTGTCGAGGAAGTAGCGGTCGTGGGTGATGGCCACCACGGTGCCGGGGAAACGCTGCAGGAACTGCTCCAGCCAGTGCACGCTTTCGGCGTCCAGGTGGTTGGTGGGTTCGTCGAGCAGCAGCATGTCGGGTTTGGACAGCAGCAGGCGGCACAGGGCCACGCGGCGCTTTTCACCGCCCGACAGGTTCTTGATCGCCGCGTCCCAGGGCGGCAGGTTCAGCGCGTCGGCGGCCAGCTCCAGCTGCAGGTCGGAGTTCTCGGAGCCGCTGGCGGCGATGATGGCCTCCAGTTCGGCCTGTTCGGCGGCCAGGGCGTCGAAATCGGCGCCTTCCTCGGCATAGGCGGCGTACACCTCTTCCAGGCGGGCCTTGGCCTTGAGCGCCCCGCCTATGCCCTCTTCCACCGCCTGTCGCACGGTCTGCTCGGGGTTGAGCTGGGGTTCCTGCGGCAGGTAGCCGATCTGGATGCCGGGCATGGGGATGGCTTCGCCCTCGATCTCCTTGTCCACGCCAGCCATGATCTTGAGCAGGGTGGACTTGCCCGAACCGTTGAGGCCAAGCACGCCGATCTTGGCGCCGGGGAAGAAACTGAGCGAAATGTCCTTCAAGATCTGCCGCTTGGGCGGCACGGTCTTGGAGACGCGGTTCATCGAAAAGACGTACTGGGCCATGGTGTTCTGGTGTCGAAAAGGAGGCACGCCGGCGGCGCGCGAAACCCCGATTATCCCAGTGTGAGACAATACGACCCGTGGCGCGCCAACAGTCGGCGCCCGCACAGCAGACGCTGGGGCGTCCTTCCACACCGCAAACACACCGTGGAAGCGCCCGTTTTGAAATCCCATCTGCCCTCGACTGGCCGCCTGCCCCGGCATGCGGAATTGGCCGATGTCCCCTGCGCCCTGGACGGGCGCTCCATTGCATGAACTTTGAAGAACTGAACCTGGCCCCGGCCATCGTACGGGCCGTGCGCGAGCAAGGCTACGAAACCCCCACCCCCATCCAGGCCCAGGCGATCCCCGCCGTTCTGGCCGGCAAGGATCTGCTGGCAGGCGCCCAGACCGGCACCGGCAAGACCGCCGCATTCACGCTGCCCCTGCTGCATCGCCTGGCCGAGAGCGAGCGCGCCAAGAACCGCTTCGGCGGCGTGGCCATCCGCGCCCTGGTGCTGACCCCCACACGCGAACTCGCCGCCCAGGTCGAGGAATCGGTGCGCACCTACGGCCAGTACCTCTCGCTGACCTCCACCGTGGTGTTCGGCGGCGTCGGCATGAACCCGCAGATCAACGCCATGAAGAAGGGCGTCGACATCCTGGTGGCCACTCCGGGCCGCCTGCTCGACCTGCAGCAGCAGGGCTTCCTGGACCTCTCCGGCGTGCAGACGCTGGTGCTGGACGAAGCCGACCGCATGCTGGACATGGGCTTCATCCACGACGTGAAGAAGGTGCTGGCCCTGGTGCCGCGCGAGAAGCAGAGCCTGCTGTTCTCGGCCACCTTCAGCGACGAGATCCGCGACCTGGCCAACGGCCTGCTGAAAGACCCGCAGCACATCCAGGTGACCCCGCGCAACACCACGGTGCAGCGCATCACCCAGACCATCCACCCGGTGGGGCGCGGCAAGAAAAAGGCCCTGCTGGCCCACATCATCAAGGAACACAACTGGAGCCAGGTGCTGGTGTTCACCCGCACCAAGTTCGGCGCCAACAACGTGGCCGACTACCTGACCAACAACGGCATCAAGGCCATGGCGCTGCACGGCAACAAGAGCCAGGGTGCCCGCACCCAGGCGCTGGCCGAGTTCAAGAGCGGCGAGCTGCGCGCCCTGGTGGCCACCGACATCGCCGCGCGCGGCATCGACATCGATGATCTGCCGCACGTGGTGAACTACGAGATTCCCAACGTCTGCGAGGACTACGTGCACCGCATCGGCCGCACCGGCCGCGCCGGCAAGGAAGGTCAGGCGGTCAGCCTCGTGAGCCTGGACGAAGAAGGCTTCATGATGGCCATCGAGAAGTTCACCAAGCAGCAGATCCCGGTGCAGGCGTTTCCCGAATTCATGCCCGAGGAAGGCGAAAAGGCCGAGCCCATCGCCATGGGTCGTCAGACCCTGTGGGGCGGCGCCGGCAAGCCGCCCAGCCGCGAGGTGATGGCCGCCGCCGGCAAGGCCGCGCGCCAGGAAATGATGACGCGCATCCGCGACAAGAAGGCCAATGATGGCCAGGGCCAGGGCCGGGGCCAGCGCGGTGAAGGCCGCAGCCAGGGTCAAGGCCAGCGCCAGGGTCAGGGTCGCCCCGCACAGAACGCCGGTGGCCAGCCGCAGCGCCCCCAGCAGCGTCCGCAAGGTGAGGGCCACCCGCAGCACGCGCGCGGCGAGCAGCGCCCGCAGAAGGCGCATCAGGGTCCGCACCGCGGTGAGGGCCATCACGGCGGCGGGCAACCCGATCCGCTGCGCACTGGCATCGATTCGCTGGGCTCGCGCGGCGGCCGCAACAACCGGGGCCGTGGCCGTCCGGGCGGCGGCAACGGTGGCGGCGGTCAGGGTGGCGGCGGCATCGACCCGCTGCGCACCCGCTACGGCCATATCAAGTAAGCCTTGACGCTACAGTGGGGGCATGGCCGACAACCCTGCCCCCACTACTGACCCGCCCCGCTACGCCACCCTGCTGGTGGCGACCTGCAACGTGCTCAACCTGGCGCAGGCCGGGCGGTCGTTCTACGCCAACCAGGACCCCTATTCCGAGACCGAGTACCGGCGCAAGCTGGACTGGCTGGGTGCGCGCCTGCGCTCGCTGAATGCCGACGTGCTGGCCTTCCAGGAGGTGTGGGACGAGGTCGCCCTGCGCGGCGCGCTGGCGCGCAGCGGCCTTCACTACCCCAACGTGTTCGTGCCCGGCGCCGAGAACGGCCCCGGCCAGCATGGCGCCCAGGGCACGCCGCGGGTGGGCATCGCCACGCGGCTGGCGGTCGAGGGCGTGGAATCGTGGCCTGAGTTTCCCGCTGGCTGTGCGGTCGAGGTGCCCGGCCTGGGCCCACACACCCGGTTCGAGCGCCCGCCGCTGATGGTCACGCTGCGTCTGAAGCACGGGCAGGAGCTGCGCGTGGTGACGGCTCACCTCAAGTCAAAGCGGCCCAAGTTCCTGCAGGACGCGCAGGGCCGTGCGCTGGAAGACAGCGATGATCCGGCCGTTGCCGCGCGTGCCACGCTGCGCTCGCTGCTGATGCGCGCGGCCGAGGCGCTGGCGCTGCGGCTCAAGGTCATCGATCTGCTGCACCGCACCCGAACGCCGCTGGTGCTGATGGGCGACCTCAATGATGGCCCCCACAGCGCCACCACGCAGCTGATCGCCGCCACTTCCGACGTCGCCTACGACAAGGGCGCGTTCGACACCGCCCTCTTCAACGCCTGGGACGTGCAGCGCGCGCCCCTGCGCCGCGACGTGGCGTATTCGCACATCCACCAGGGCTACCCCGAGGTGCTGGACCAGATCCTCGTGAGCGAGGAATTCACCCCCGACAGCCGCCGCCGCCTGGGCGAGGTGCTGCGGGTGGACGCCTTCAACGACCACCTGCACGAAGGCCGCGATCGCAGCCGCAGCGACCACGGCTTCGTGCGCGCGCTGCTGCGCCTCACGCTACCATGACCGCCATGAACAACACCCCCATCTCCTTCGGGCTCGCGGGTCGCGCGGCCATCGTCACCGGCGGCGCACAGGGCATAGGCGAGGCCTGCGCGCGGCGCCTGCGCGCCGAAGGCGCGAACGTGCTGATCGCCGACGTCGACGACACGCGTGGCCAGGCCCTGGCCGCCGAGATCGGCGCGCGTTACGCGCACTGCGACGTCGGCGACAAGGCCCAGGTGGATGCTGCCGTGGCCGCTGCGCTGGCCGCCTTCGGCCGGCTCGACATCCTGGTCAGCAACGCAGGCATCTTCCGCGCCGCCGACTTCCTGGAAGTGAGCGAAGCCGACTTCGACGCCGTGATCCGCGTCAACGTCAAGGGCGCCTTCCTCATGGGCCAGGCCTGCGCGCGCGTCATGGCCGCCGCCGGGCGGGGCGCCATCGTCAACATGAGCTCGGTCAACGGCACGCTGGCCATCCCCAACATCGCGAGCTACAACGTGAGCAAGGGCGGCATCAACCAGCTCACGCGCGTGATGGCACTGGCGCTGGCCGACAAGGGCGTGCGCGTCAACGCGGTCGCGCCCGGCACCATCGCCACCGAACTGGCCGCGCTGGCCGTGCTGACCAGCGAAGACGCCAAGAAGAAGATCATGAGCCGTACGCCCCTGAAGCGCCTGGGCGAGCCGGCCGAGATCGCCGACGTGGTGTGCTGGCTGGCCAGCGACGCCGCGAGCTACGTGACCGGCGAGATCGTGGTGGCCGACGGCGGCCGCATGGCGCTCAACTACACCGTGCCGGTGTAGCCGCGGAGCGGCGCCATGATGACCTCGCGGCTGGCCGTGCGGGAGGACGAGGTGGTCTTCACCGCCATCCGCGCCCAGGGCGCGGGTGGCCAGAACGTGAACAAGGTGTCGAGCGCTGTGCACCTGCGTTACGACATCCCGGCGTCGTCGCTGCCCGAGCCCATCAAGGCCCGTCTGCTGCACCTGAACGACCAGCGCATCACGGCCGAAGGCGTGGTGGTCATCAAGGCTCAGACCAGCCGCAGCCAGGAGCACAACCGCGTGGATGCCCTGCGCCGCCTGCAAGCCCTGGTGGACAGCGTGGCGGTGGCACCCAAGGTGCGCAGACCCACCCGGCCCACGCTGGCCTCGCAGCGCCGGCGCATGGACGCCAAGGCCAGCCGGGGCGACGTGAAGCGCCTGCGCGGCCGGGTGTCCGGTCCGGACTGATGTTCAGGGCGCCGCTTCGTGGAAGGCGGCCAGCCCCTGATCCAGCAACCCGTGCAGCGCCACCACGGTCGACGCGCCCAGCTTGTCGTTGACCTCGAGTTGTGCAGCCTTCCAGTGGCGCTGGGCCCGGCGGCGCATCTCGCGCCCGGCCTCGGTCAGCTGCAGCAGCCGGCTGCGCGCGTTCACACCTTCGCCCACCACCACCCAGCCGGCCGCCACCAGCGGCTGCAGGTTGCGCGTGAGCGTGGAGGCATCCAGGTCCATGCGACGCGCCAGTTCGCCCGGCGCCATGGGGCCGAGCTTGTCGATGTGGGTCAGCAGCGAGTATTGGGTGATCTTGAGTCCCGCCTGCGCCAGGTGGTGGTCGTAGTGCTGCGTCACGCGGCGCGTGAGCTGGCGCAGCTTGAAATTGGTGCAACCTACGGGTTGGGGCACAGGTTGGGCGGCGGGCGTCGACATGCAATCATTGTAGCTACAATGATTGCATATGCATCTATAGGAGACCCGATGTACGACGCCGACACCTTCAACCGGGCCGCCGCGGCCTGCCTGCCCGGCCACCTGGGCCTGCGCATCACCCACATCGGCGATGGCGAAGTCCACGCCGAGATGCCGGTGGTGGGCACGCTGATGGCGCCCAACGGCTTTCTGCACGCGGGCAGCCTGGTCACGCTGGCCGACAGCGCGGCAGGCTGCGGCTGCATCGCGCACCTGCCGCCGGGTGCCAGCGGCTTCACCACCATCGAGCTCAAGTCCAACCACCTGGGCACGGCACGCGACGGCACCGTGGAATGCACCGCCAAGGCCGTCCACCTGGGCCGGACCACGCAGGTCTGGGACGCCACGGTGACCCACCGCGAAACCGGCAAGACGCTGGCGCTGTTCCGCTGCACGCAGATGATCCTCCACCCCAAAACGGCCTGACACCCCATGACACCCGAACAGACCCTGGCCCAATGGACCGAACAGTACGAAGCCGCCCTGGCGCGCATGCGCGCCGGCGCGGGCGCCGGACTGGCCAAGATGGACGACCTGGTCGGCAAGACCGGCCTGGAGCAGATGAGGGCCCTGCTGGAGGGCCGCGCGCCCTACCCCCACATCGCCGACACCATGGATTTCACGCTGGTGGAGGTGGGTGAAGGCCGCGCGGTGTTCCAGGGCACACCGCAACTCAAGCACTACAACCCGCTGGGCAGCGTGCACGGCGGCTGGTACGCCACGCTGCTCGATTCGTGCGTGGGCTGCGCGGTGCACACCACGATGCCGGTGGGCAAGGCCTACACCACGGCCGAACTCAGCGTGAACATCGTGCGCGCGGCCTCGCACAAGAGCGGCCCGCTGCGCGCCATCGGCACCGTGATCCACAGCGGGCGGCAGATGGCCACGGCCGAGGGCCGCATCGTGGGCCCGGACGGCAAGCTCTACGCCCATGCCACGACGACCTGCCTGGTCTTCGATTTCCCGCCAAAATAGGGCGCATGCGAATCCTCCACACCATGCTGCGCGTGGGCAACCTGCAGCGTTCCATCGACTTCTACACGAACGTGCTCGGCATGAAGCTGCTGCGCACCTCCGAAAACCCCGAGTACAAGTACTCGCTGGCCTTCCTGGGCTACGGCGCCAACCCCGAACACGCCGAGATCGAGCTGACCTACAACTGGGGCGTCGAGTCCTACGACCTGGGCTCGGCCTTCGGCCACATCGCCCTCGGCGTGCCCGACACCCATGCGGCCTGCGAGAAGATCAGGGCCGCTGGCGGCAACGTGACACGCGAGGCCGGCCCGGTCAAGGGTGGCAGCACCGTGATCGCCTTCGTGACCGATCCGGACGGCTACAAGATCGAGCTGATCCAGCGCGACCACGATGCGCCGGGCCAAGGTCTGAGCTGACACAACCGCCCCATCATGAAAAAAGCCCGGTCAGACCGGGCTTTCTCTTGCGGATCGGCGGCGTTACCGGACGATCACGACCTCGACGCGGCGCGCCTCGGCGTCGCTGCCGGTGCCCTGCAGCGCCTCGGGTTTCCTGAGTTCGATCGCGGCGTCGGCCACGCCGGCGCCGATCAGCAGCGCCTGCACCGCCAGCGCGCGCTGCTTGGCCAGCTCGGCGTTCGTTGCGGCGTCGCCCGTGCTGTCGTGGTAGCCGGAAACCGCCAGACGCTGGCCCGCCTTGCCGGCGGTCACGGCTTCGGCCAGCGCGGCCGCGCCACCGGCGGCAACCTCGGCCTTGCCGACGGCGAAGTAAAACTTCACCACGCCGTTTTCCACCACCACGCGGGCGGCTTCCTCCACCACGGCGAGGGCCGGCGCGGTTGCGGCGGCGGGCTTGTCACCCCGGGATTTGGCGATGCCCAGGCCCACGGCCAGCGCGATCACACCCACGATGACGGCGCCGACGATGATGGCGACCACGCGTTGTTCGACTTCGGTTTCCTGCGACATGCTCTGGGGCTCCCTGCGGTGATGAAAACGCGGATTCTATCGGCTCAGAGCACCTCGGCCCCGCCCAGGTAGGGACGCAGCGCCTCGGGCACGTCGATGCGGCCGTCGGCGCGCTGGTAGTTCTCCAGCACCGCCACCAGCGTGCGGCCCACGGCCAGGCCGGAGCCGTTGAGCGTGTGCAGCAGCTCGTTTTTGCCCTGCGCATTCTTGAAACGCGCCTGCAGGCGGCGGGCCTGGAAGGCCTCGCAGTTGCTCACCGAGCTGATCTCGCGGTAGGTGTTCTGCGCCGGCACCCAGACCTCCAGGTCGTGCGTGCGCGTAGCGCCAAAACCCATGTCGCCGGTGCACAGCAGCACCACCCGGTAGGGCAGCCCCAGCTTCTGCAGCACGGCCTCGGCGTGGCGCGTCATCTCGTCCAGCGCCTCGTAGCTCTTCTCGGGGTGCACGATCTGGACCATCTCGACCTTGTCGAACTGGTGCTGGCGGATCATGCCGCGCGTGTCGCGCCCGGCGCTGCCAGCCTCGGAGCGGAAACACGGTGTGTGCGCGGTCAGCTTGATCGGCAGGGCGGACTCGGCCACCACCTCGTCGCGCACGACGTTGGTCAGCGTCACTTCGGAGGTGGGGATGAGGTAGAGCGCCTGCGTGTCGGGCACCGGCTCGCCCTCCTGACCACCCTTCTTCACCGCGAACAGGTCGCCCTCGAACTTGGGCAGCTGGCCGGTGCCGCGCAGGGTCTCGGCGTTCACCACGTAGGGCGTGTAGCACTCGGTGTAGCCGTGTTCCTGTGTCTGCACGTCCAGCATGAACTGGGCCAGGGCCCGGTGCAGCCGCGCGATCGGGCCGCGCATGAAAGTGAAGCGCGAGCCCGCGAGCTTGGTGCCGGTCTCGAAATCCAGGCCCAGGCGTTCGCCCAGGTCCACATGGTCCTTGACCGGAAAGTCGAACGTGCGTGGCTTGCCCCAGCGGCGCAGCTCGACGTTGGCGTGTTCGTCCGCGCCCACGGGAACGCTCTCGTGCGGCAGGTTGGGCACGGCCAGCAGCAGCGTCTGCAGCTCGGTCTGTATCACCTCCAGCCGCTGGGCCGAGCGCTCGAGCTCGTCCTTGGCGGCCGCGACCTGCGCCAGGATGCCGTCCACGTTCTCGCCTTTGGACTTGGCCGCGCCGATCTGCCTGGACAGGCTGTTGCGCTGGGCCTGCAGCTCCTCGGTCCGGGTCTGCAGGGTCTTGCGCTCGGACTCCAGCGCCTGGTAGGCCGCCACGTCCAGGTAGGGCTGGGGGTTCTTGCGGGTGAGCAGGCGCGCGACCACGCCATCGAGGTCTTTGCGCAGCAGGGTGATGTCCAGCATGGGTCGGTCTTATTGATCGGCCTTGAGGCCTTTGGGCAAAGGGAATTTCATGGTTTCGGTGGCGCCGGCCAGCGTGCGCACGGACAGCGCGCCCAGGTCTTTCAGGCGCGTCACCACGCCCTGCACCAGGGTTTCGGGCGCCGAGGCGCCGGCCGTCAGGCCCACGCGCGCCCGGCCTTCGAACCACGCGGGGTCCAACTCGCTGGCATCCTCCACCATGTGGGCAGGCACGCCCAGGCGGTCGGCCAGCTCGCGCAGACGGTTGGTGTTGCTGCTGGTGGGGCTGCCCACCACCACCACCACGTCCACCTCGCGGCTCAGCAGCTTGACGGCGTCCTG